>JAFDDW010000623.1 GCA_019310665.1 Deltaproteobacteria bacterium | reverse complement strand
AATTCCTGACACCCTTTACCGTTAGCTTTTCGCCTGATGCCTATTATCTTTTGCCTCCAACCTCTAACCTCAAACCTCCAACACCATTGTCTTACGCCCTGCGCCGCTTCGTATTTCATGCCTTCCACATTCCGCATTCCAACTTCCGAATTCCTGACATCCTCTACCGTCTAATTTTTTTCGAATATTTATCAACACATTGATTGAGATGTAAACGAATGGAACCCGTATTCACCTTTTTGCCTTGACAAATCGCAACAGATTTCTGAACTTGGGGGAAAAAGAAATTTGAACCAATCTGAACAATCTGAACAGGATTAAAAACGGTGTCTTATGACCAGCAGTTACCTGTTTTATGATATCGAAACGACCGGGTTAAACAAGGCTTTTGATCAGGTACTTTCGTTTGCCGCCATTCGCACTGACCCGGGGCTGAATGCGATTGAGCGCCACACCATCACGGTTAAGTTAAGACCGGATGTAATCCCGTCCCCCGGGGCGATTTTAACCAATCGCATTCCTGTCTCCGATCTTTCCAAAGGCCTGTGTGAATTTGAAGCGATCGAACAGATCCACCAGTTGATGAATCAAGCCGGCACCGTCAGCCTCGGTTATAACACCCTGGGCTTTGACGATGAATTCCTGAGGTTTTCTTTTCGCAGAAACCTGCTGCCGCCATATACCCACCAGTTTAAGAACGGTTGTCGCCGCATGGACTTGTTTCCCATGGCCGTCCTTTACCGGCTGTATAAAAAAGAGGTAATTACCTGGCCGGAAATTGACGGCAAACCATCTTTAAAACTGGAACATCTAAATTCCGCCAACCGCATGGTATCCGGTCGATCCCATGAGGCCATGGTGGATGTCGCAGCGACAGTGGAACTTGCCCGTCGTTTCTATAAAAAAAAGAAAATGTGGCAGTATTTAGAAGGGTATTTCGACAAGGAAACGGATGCATACCGGATGCAGGAGCTGCCCATCGCTTTTCAAAGTGGCGCGGGCAATCATCACAAGGCGCTGGTAGTCAGCGGCGAGTACGGCCCCGGGCAAAATTATCAGGTGCCGGTAGTATCCATCGGGACTTCAATTCCCTATTCCAATCAGACCTTATGGCTGCGAATGGATCTGCCCCAGCTTCGCCAGACCACTGCCGACACCATCGCTGAAACGTCCTGGATTATCCGCAAACGAATGGGAGAGCCCGTTATATTGCTGCCGCCTCAAGAGCGGTACTGGAAACTTATCGGCAAGGAGCGCAACGTTGTCTTTGAAGAAAACCTCAAGTGGCTGAAAGAAAATCCTGAAATTTTTCAGCAGATTGTAACCTATTACCGAGAGTACCGCTATCCGTTTATACCCAATTTGGATCCCGATGCTTCTCTGTATCAAATCGGATTTTTTTCACGGGCCGACGAAAAACTCGGCCGGATGTTTCAGCAAGCTTCTCTGGATGACAAAGCAAAAATAGTATCCCAATTTTCAAGCCCGGATGCCAGGACGTTGGCAGGACGGGTTCTCTGCAGGAATTATCCTGAGACGACCCCCAGCGAATTCAACCCAGACTACCATTCATACCTTAAACGAATAAATCCATTAAACCAGGAGGACGCAATTGCAGACTATCGGGGAGAAATCCGAACAACGCCAAAAAGCGCCTTAATTGAAATTAACCGCCTGAAACAGGGCGATGATTTGGACGATGATCAGCAACAGCTGATTGACGATCTTGAGGCGTATATTAAGACCAAATTTATAAGTTAGGTCCGGGTTGCGGGGTACGGGTTGCGGGTTGCGGGTTACGAGTTAAATAAGGAATTAATTCCAATTTCACCACACAACACTGAACACGTAACGCGATCAAATTCCACTATTCCGTTAATGCATCCCGTTGCACTATCTCCCTGGCCTTGGGGCCACAATTGAACAACAGATCAAAGGCCGACAGGTCGGGTATGAAATCACCCCACAATTGCGGATAAACGCAGGGTTTGGATTTAAGGCAGGAAAGCGCAATTCCGGCTGATTTAAATAAATTGGGGTCAAGATATTTTAAGGCGGCACTTTGAGCCAAATAGGAAGACGCATTAAAATACCGGCAAATTTCAATGAGCAGAGTTTTTCCCCTGGCTTTCATACCGAGCTCGGACAGCAGCCTGACCTCAGTGTCCGCGCCGATGTTCAGCATGAGGTGCCGGAGGATTGCCATGTTGAAATCGATGAGCCGATCAAATCCGGTCGAAAAAATAGTATGAAGAAATTGGACGTGTTCGGAGAAATAAGGGGCATTGGCATAAGCCTGTTTTAAACTTTTCAGGTTTTTTATTTGCAGCGGACTTTCATGACAGATGCGAACGTCGTTGATCTTTTGCAACCCCAGACCCTTTTTCCACACGGGTACCGTCATCCACAGCGTACCCTGGTCGTTTTTGAACCGGTTGCGAGTAGTCCAGGTTGTCCCCCTGGGGAACTGAACATTGTCGAGGATAACGAAAACATCAGAAAGGCACACGCGGGAGAAAAATCCGGGGCAAGGAGCGAAATAGGGCCGGCTGGTGGATACAATCATAGCTTGACCACCGATAATGAACATCTAACACTGAAAGGACGAACATCGAACATCGAACGTCCAACATCGAATTTTGAATGAGAAAAAAGATGACGAAGCAAGCGTATCATCACCAGTTCGATATTTGTGACAAGTATCAAAACGGCCGTTCGACCACCTCGACAAGCTCGGGATTTCCAACAGGCTCACGGTCCTGAGCAAAGTCGAAGGGCTCACGGCCCTGAGCGGAATCGAAGGGCTGAAAAGAAACAAAAATAGTAAACAAATGCAATTAAATGGCGGAGCGCAGCGACATCATTATTCGATGTTCGACGTTGGGCGTTCGATGTTGGACGTTCAGGTAGTCTTTTGGGTATTTATCACCTGAAGT
>JAFDDW010000622.1 GCA_019310665.1 Deltaproteobacteria bacterium | reverse complement strand
TGATATGCTAAAATTTATAAGCTGTATTCACCGCAAAGACGCAGAGAACGCAGAGGAGTAATTTTTTCATTTTCTGGCCTCCCTGTCCGCCGCGTTTTTTGGCGGATCAGCAGAAAGTGAAAAGGAAAATTAACTCTGCGTCCTCGGCGTTTCGAGCGTAGCGGGCGGTGAAACTATACAATCAAAACATATCAGGGAAATAGAAGACAAACAATAATTATTGCCAAAATTAAAATTGCTTATTCGCAACCGGTTGAATTGACAGGAATTCTCTAAAATGATAATTATAGCTGCATGAAATCTCAATTCAGCAAAGGGAGGAGCATAATGTTTCATTTACAATTCGGAAGATTTAGCGGATCTCGGAGCCGATACCGGTGGCTGGTCCAGTTTAGTCTTATGATCGTTTTGCTGATCACGACCGTGTTCATCACCGGGTCGGCCGCTGCTGCATCTGGAAAAAAGCCGCAACAGAAGCATACCATGACGCTCAACCAGAAATGGATTGGCGACTTCGATGGAATGGTTAAGGATCGCATCATCCGTGTGCTGGTGGTCTACAGCAAAACGTTTTATTTTTTAGATCGAGGGCGACAACGTGGTATTTCCCATGATCTGCTCAAAGAGTTTGAAAAATTTGTCAATAAAAAGTATAAAACCAAGACGTTGAAATTCCACGTCGTTTTTATTCCCGTACCGCGTGATAAACTCATCTCCGACCTGATTGACGGCCTTGGCGATATCGCCGTCGCGAACCTGACCATTACCCCCCAGCGCCTGAAGCACGTTGATTTTTCAAATCCGATGCTGACCGGCGTGAAGGAATTGCTTGTCACCGGGCCGGCGGCTTCGCCGCTGTCCGCTGTTGATGATCTGGCCGGCCAGGAAATCCATGTACGCAAGTCCAGCAGCTATTACGAAAGCCTGGTCGATTTAAATGCTTCCTTTAAAAAAAGCGGTAAACCGCAGATGAAATTGATTGTGGCGGAAGAACTTTTTGAAGATGAAGATCTGCTGGAAATGGTCAACGCCGGTCTTATTCCGATGATCGTCATGGACAGCCACAAAGCACATTTCTGGACCCAGATTTTTGACAAGATTAAAGTGCACGACGACATTGCCGTCAGAGAAGGCGGAGAAATTGCCTGGGCCTTTCGCAAGAACAGCCCCAAGCTTAAGGCGATTGTAAATGAATTTATCAAGGGCCATAAAAAAGGGACATTGATCGGTAATATGCTGCTCAAGCGCTACCTCAAGAGTACCCAATACGTTAAAAACTCCCTGGGCGACAAAGAGATGCAAAAGTTTAACTCAATGGTTGCATTTTTCAAAAAATACTCCGGCAACTATGACTTCGATCACCTGATGATCGCAGCCCTGGCTTATCAGGAGTCCGGCCTCGATCAAAGTAAGCGCAGCCATGTGGGGGCCGTGGGTGTGATGCAGGTACTGCCGTCCACGGCGGCAGATAAAAATGTCGGCATCCCCGACATTGAAGAACTGGAGAAAAATATCCATGCCGGAACAAAATATCTGCGGTTTATCATCGACCGGTATTACAAAGACGAACCTATGGACGAACTGAACAAGACGCTGTTTGGCTTTGCATCCTACAATGCGGGTCCGGCCAGGGTAAGGGGACTTCGCAAAAAAGCGACCGCCATGGGACTGGATCCCAACATCTGGTTTAACAACGTGGAGGTCGCCGCCGCCAAAGTCATCGGCCGCGAAACCGTCCAGTATGTGAGCAACATTTATAAATACTATATTGCTTACAGCATGATTGTTTCGCAGATGGAAAAAAAGGAACAACTCCGGAAGAAAAAATGAGGTTTGGGCATGAAGGAAACAAAACCGCACAAATGGTCTCAGGCCGTCTATTATGTTCTGGCAAGCATTGTGGTTCTCGTCTTGATTTTATTTGTGGCTGAAATGTTTTTTCCCTCGACATCTCCGGAATTAATTCCCAAAATGGACCGCCTGTCGGCCAGAATTATGACCCGCCTGCAGGATACCCCCGGAGATGCCCTGGCGCCCAGAAGGAGCGCTTCCGGGGGCTCTCCGGCAGACAAACTGACGAATACGTTTTTAAATCTTATTGACGGTGAAATACCTTTGAATCGGGTTTTTACGGTGCTGACCACCAACCGGCTGGATATCCTTGATCCGGCCCTGATACGCTCCAAGCGCCTGAAGGTCATGGAAATTTCGGGACATCTGCAAAAAAAGGATATTGCTGAATCGGGGTCCTGCTGCCGATTGCCACCAGCCTGACCCATAATCTGGGCTCTGAAAAAGTCATGGTCACCGGCGCGGTTTCTTCTTCCGCCCCCGCCGCGGCCGAACTCGACATGGCGGTCAAGATGACCCAGCAATCCGCCCAGGAAGCGTTGACGATGGTTGAAAATTACTTGCAGGAGCTTGATTCCAAGGTAAGCATGTCCCGTCTTTTCGGTGATTTTCTGGATCATTACACCATTCACCACCAGTTGCTTTCTGCCTCCTACAACGTAGGCGGCCCGTCGGCCGGTTATGCCCTGGCCTTAAACACGCTATCCACCCTGTTGTTACTCCCGGTTTACAACGATTTTGGCATCACCGGGGCGCCCTGGACAAAAGGCGTTAAGAAAGGT
>JAFDDW010000621.1 GCA_019310665.1 Deltaproteobacteria bacterium | reverse complement strand
ACCGCCTTTTTAGAAGACATAAATGGAGCGTTACCTAGGTTGAGCGGTTCAGGGTTCAACATTCAGGGTTAAAAATTGGCCTGCACCGTGAGTTAAGTCAGCACATCCATGATCTCAAATTGTTTTCACTGCAAAGACGCAAAGGACACAGAGATCTTTTTTCTGATTCTTTGCCGTTTATCCTTCCAAAATAAAGGAATGCCTTCATTATAAAAAAAAGATCATAAAAATGACAGAGCGAAGCGACATCCACAAATATTCAATAGTCAATAGTCAATCCCGGTTACCAGGGAATAAACTGATACAGCTTGGCAAACATTTCGTAGACCTCAATCCAGTTTTGAAGATCCCTGGTCGTGCGGATATGTGCCCGCTTATTCACCATTACCCAGCTCATATGGGCCGCACCATCTTTGCAGCTCGAACAATCTCTGGTTTCAGAGGTACAGCAGCGATGCATTGTGTTCAGATCGGAAGCCCAGCGAATAAATTCTATTAATCGCCTGGGCTGGGGGTCCCGGGTATCCAGGGGCTGGGTAACGGAGGGACATTCATTCCAACCGAATGATCGACCCAGCATTTTCCCGGTGGTAATGATCTCATGATAATATTTGGAAGATATGACGGTATCCGGATACCTGTCCAGGATATCATCCAATTCAACCCGCAGGGCTTCCAACTGCCCCGGTTCCCAGCTAAAGCCGTCGACACCTTCATCGTTGGAAAGCAACTGCAGATGGACCTTGAGGCCGGCATCTCCAATTTTTCTGATGATGCGTTCAATCTTACCAATCTGTTTGGGGGTCAGGGTATAAAGATAATAAACATTCGGATCGCCTTCATAATTTTTACTGGAAATACTGAAGGTGTCTTTGCCCCTTAGAATTTTTTCATCCGTTTCGTCCCCCCACAGGGAAATACCCAGCATCAGATCCGGGAATCTGTCACGGGGAATTTTAATCAATCCGTTGGTGGCACAAAAGGTCGGCAGCCGCTTATAAAAGGCCTCCACCCGGTCCAGATACAGGGTCGGTTCGCCGCCGATCAATATTGCCAGGTTAACGCCGCGATCCACCTCTTTGTCGATAAAGGCCTGCCATTTTTTTATATCCATTTCCTCGGCCGCGGCCTTGTGCTCGCCGGAGGAGAAAAAGAAGCACCCTTTACATCGCAAATTACACTTATTGGTGACATCATAGATTGAACTGCGGATGTTGAGTTTTGAAATTGCTTTATAGCGTTCATGCCATTCTTGATCCAGCAGGGAACTGACGGTTATCATTCATCACTCCTTGATGCGGACAAACGGGGACAAGTCACGTTTTTTATTTGTGCTACAGTTTGCCTGATAAATCCGAAATCCGAATTAGAATACCTCATGTCCGGGCGGTGCCACCAGGTGGTTGCACAGATTGTCACCTTTATCATACCCCATCACCCAGATGGCGAGATAGGTGTCGACATAATCGAGCCAGGCTTTAAACCTATCCGGATCGCCGGCGTGCCGAAACAATCGGGCCGTCACAACAGCGCTGCCGGAGGCATAATGACGGCAATCAACACAGTCGGTATCCGGCACGCAGCAGGCGACGTCTCTATTCCAGGACAGATCGGTGCGATATTGTCTGAAAGATCGGCCGAGCCCGATATCGGTAGAGGGGTTCATGCGCGGATATGAACAGGCATAAAGATCATGCAAACCGCTGCGGTGTGTGTGAACCACAGCATTGTAATACGAAAAAAGAACATTCCGGGGATATTTTAACAGCAGATCGATCATGGTTTTGCGGGTTTTATCCAAAGAATCAGCTGTGTGGCGTAAAGATCCGTCATATCCCACCGGGGCGGAAAACATGTTGAAAGTGAGTTGGCAGTCATGCTCGGCCAGGTTTGCGGCAACTTCATAGACCTGGTCGATGTTATCCCGCGTAAACGTATAGACAAAAACCGCCCTGGGGTCGCCTTTATAATTTTCAATTTGTCTGCCCAGCATATTTTTAGCATTGCGGATTTTAAAGCTGGTTTCATCGTTTCCCCAGGCAGAGATATGTATTTTATATTGGATGGATTCAGGAATGAACTTTAAACCATTGGACGCAATCGCTCCCAGAGGCATTTCCTGATAGCAGACCTCGCACAGCTCCGGGACCATGGAAGGTTCTGCGCCGGCAAGCACAACATAGGTTATGCCTCTTTCCTTCTCTGCGCGCATCAGTTCGCGCCAGGCTTCCGGATCCTTGTTTTGCCGGGCAAACTGTTTGTCACCTTCAAAATAATAACAGCCTTCACACTTGATATTACAGCGGTTGGACATGTCATAGGTTGATTCGCGCAGAAAAAAATATTGGCGAACCTTTTCCCATCGATCACGGATTTTATGATCTGCCAGAATTTCTGAAAATTTCCATTCTCTATCCGGTGCGGTCGTATCGGTTTGTTTCCCTTTCAGGGCATCCATATAGTTTGTCCAGAATAGATATGTTTTAGCCGGTTCAGGATCGGTCTTTTAGTTTATTATCAATGTATTCGGGTATTCGGATAGTAATCGTACATTTGTCAATTTAGGATAGTCGTCCTCATCAATTCGAATGGCATATTCATCGCGCAGGACCAGGGCAACGGTCGCCAGATCCATACTGTCGATTCCCACCTCGTCAATCAGGTCGATTTCGGGGTCAAATGTTTCAGGCGTTACATCTTCCAGTTTGAGTTCATCGATCATGATTTGCGCGATGCGCAGGGTGATTTTTTCAACATTCGTTTCCGTTGTCATCCTGATTTTTCTCCCTTAAAAATATTTCAGACTTCGTTGAATAGTTTACTGGTTGAATGGTTGATTAGGCGAATTATAGTCATAATTTCATCATGTTACGATTTCCGTCCTTCAACCATCATCACGCCGCTGCAGGCCACCTCATCTTCGACCAGTATCTGAAAAGAATAAGCGCCGGCGTTTTGCTTCAGCGGTGCCGCTATGATTTTTAACTGATTATCGGGCCGGATGATTTGTTTAAATCTTACCCGGCGGACACCTGATACTTTCAAATCCTGATTTTGCGCCTGTCGGATAGCATCTATGACCAGGCCAATTTGAGCCACTCCCGGCAAAATGGGCTCTCCGGGAAAATGCCCGTGAAACCAGGGCGAATCCGACGGAACGTGAACCTCGGCTACTATTTCGTTTTTGTCGGATCGGGTTAATTCTTTTAAGACGTA
>JAFDDW010000620.1 GCA_019310665.1 Deltaproteobacteria bacterium | reverse complement strand
TTGAATCTGTTTGCCAGCCGGTATTCCTGAGGTTCTTCTTAAACCGGCTCCAAAAATGGGGCGTGCCAATTACCCCGGAAATGGAGGAAGGGTCGTTCCGGCGTTATTCGGGCGATATTACCAGCTTGGGAAAAGGAGAAATCTTAATACATGAAAAGCATGAATAAGCGATCTTACGAGATCGCACAGCGGATGGCGGCAGATGCGGATTTACTAAATATCTCTGTGGAAAAACTTGTCTGCGGCGCCACGGTGATAGACGCTGGTGTAAAAGTGACTGGTTCCCTCGAAGCCGGCCGGCTTTTTAGTGAGGCCTGCCTTGGCGGCCTGGCCAAAGTTGATTTTTGTCCCCTTAATTTTGACCATTTTACGCTGCCAGGTGTCAGCATCATGGTCAACCATCCGGTTGAGGCTTGTATGGCCGCTCAATATGCCGGCTGGTCGGTGGAGGTTAAGGCAGAAGGCCAAAAGGCCTACCAGGCCATGGGGTCCGGCCCAGCCCGGAGCCTTTACGGAAAAGAGGCACTCTTGCAGGAGCTGGGTATACAGGAAAAAGCTGATATGGCTGTCCTGGCCTTAGAAAGCCATAAACTCCCCGGTAATGAGGTCGCTTGCTGGGCAGCCGAAAAGTGCAGCGTATCTCCGGAGCGGGTCACCCTCCTCGTTGCACCCACCGCCAGTTTGGTGGGATCGGTTCAAGTGGCGGCCCGGGTGGTTGAGACAGGCTTGCACAAAATGGTCGAGTTGGGTTTCCACATCGGCGATATTCTGTCAGGCTTTGGCGTCTGCCCTGTGGCTCCAATCGCCCAGGACGACCTGCGGGCCATCGGTCGCACCAATGATGCGGTCCTTTATGGGGGACAGGCCTGGTACACGGCAAAAACAGATCCGGACAAAATCGAAGAGATCATCGAAAAACTTCCCTCCTCTGCCTCAATGGACTACGGAACCCCCTTTTACGAACTTTTTCGTCGCAACGATTTCGATTTCTACAAAATCGACCCCTTGCTGTTTAGTCCCGCTGAAGTGTATATTAACGAACTGACCAGCGGCCGCACCTTTCATGCCGGCCGGGTGAATTCAAAAATATTACAAAAATCGTTGTTATCTTGAAAATAGCCATTCTGGGAAAGCCAAAAACCTGGTACACCAGAGCCTTACAGGCAGCGTTCAAGGCCCGCGACATTGAAGCGCCCTGTTTTCCTGTTACCAGACTTGTGGGCTCCACCGGATCAAAATTGCGGCTGAGTATTGGCAATGAATCTCTGGAAGATTACCAGGCCGTGCTTGTTCGCTCAATTCCGGCCGGTTCTCTGGAGCAGATCATCTATCGCATGGATGCTTTGCATCGGTTGGAAAATGCCGGGGTCCGCATTTTCAATTCGCCATCCGCTATCGAACGTGGGGTCGATAAATACTATACCTTGACATTGATGGAAGACGAAGGCCTGCCCGTGCCCCGGACTATTGTTACGGAGCGGTTTGATGATGCCATGGACGCCTTTGACGAATTGGGGGGCGATGTTGTGGTCAAGCCTCTTTTCGGTTCAGAAGGAAGGGGTATGGTCAGAGTTTCAGATAGAGACATGGCCTATAGAGTTTTTCGTGCTCTCGAGCTGGGCCGCTATGTATATTACCTGCAAGTTTATGTGCCGCACGGTTGTGAGGATATTCGTGTTTTTGTCGTGGGGGATACGGCTGTGGCGGCCATGATGCGCCGGGGAAAAACCTGGAAAACCAACATTTCCAACGGAGCCCGGGCCGAGCGGTTAAGGCCTGATAAAAGACTTGCGGACATGAGCGTCAGGGCCGCCAAAGCCTTAGGGGCCGAGTATGCCGGAGTCGACATTCTGCCGATAGAAGGTGGCGGCTATTCCTTGATTGAAGTCAACACCATCCCCGGTTGGAAGGGTTTGAAAAAAGCGACCGGATTTGATGCCGCTCAATACCTGGCGGACTTTGTACTGAAGACAACTCACTAAATGATGATGGATTCCGATACAATTGTTTGGGCTGCACAGATAGCCTGTTTGTTGGAAGTATGCGCCGAAAAACCCGGCAATGTGACGCGGCGCAAGGACTTCAATGACGCTTGTTTTGAAGACTTTGTTATCAGCGCCGCTGCCATTGGCCCGGCTTTCCGGCGCGCCGCCGATGCTACGGTGGGAGAAATCATACTAAGGGCGGTTCGAGCTACCCGGCGCTTGGTGGGGGGCAATACAAATCTGGGGATTGTGCTCCTTTTGGCACCTTTGGCCAAAGCCGCCGGATTGGACCATTCCGATGAATTGCGGCTCGCTGTAAGTTCGGTGTTGAGAAATTTGACCGTTGACGACGCCCGTTTGACCTATGAAGCCATTCGCCTGGCAAGCCCCGCCGGGATAGCAACGGTGCAGCAGTATGACGTGCAGGAAACCGATGTCAATATAACCCTGCGTGAAGCTATGGGACAGGCCCGCGATCGGGACGCTCTGGCCAGGGAATATGTTACCGATTTCGAGATTACCTTTGAAGTCGGCCTCAATGCTCTGCAGCGGATTCTGAAACAGGGAGCCGGCATGTCGGAGGCGGTTGTGCAGACTTTTTTAACTATTTTAACGAAAATACCGGATACATTGATTGCGCGAAAAAATGGTA
>JAFDDW010000619.1 GCA_019310665.1 Deltaproteobacteria bacterium | reverse complement strand
ATCGCTATATCGCATTTACACCCCAGCTGTTGCCTTCAGGCTATCATCCCTTCCCGGCTTTCAAACATCAGCGGTTTCCAAAGTGGTATAATCGCATGACCTGGCGAATTGCCGCAATACTTGATCAATTCAATCTAACCCGGCTGATTAACAATCACCGGCGACAACTCGGCTTAAAGTTGATCCCGGACGCCTGGCGCCATATTATGGGTCAACATGTCCCCGTAGCTTCCGACAGCGTGATTTCCAAAATTCCGCCGGACATCGTTGATCAAACATTTACGCAAACCGGCTATATGCATTTAAATCAGCCAGATCAACATCTAGCGGAGTTGGATATTTTTCTGGAGGCCGGCTCACCTCCGGTATATGCAGGATTCGGCAGCATGCCTATCCGCGATCAAATCCGCAACGTTTCAGTGATTGTTGAAGCCGTACGATTATCCGGACAGCGGGCGGTTATCAGCAAGTTCTGGGACGAGCCATCCGAATTTTCAAATTCGGATGATATTTTTTTTATTACAAAATATCCACACTTAAAACTTTTCCCGCATATGGCCGCCGTGATCCATCACGGGGGTGCGGGGACCACTGCATCCAGTGCCGTCAGTGGCGTGCCCCAGATTATTGTGCCTCACATCCTGGATCAATATTATTGGGGCCATCAGATCTATCAATCCAAACTCGGTCCCAGCCCCATCTGGCGGTCCCAATTGACTGCTAAAAAACTTGCAGCCGCTATCCGTGAATGTTTATCTAATCAACAGATTCGAAAGAGAGCAAAAGAAGCCTCGGAGGCAATAAGGGAAAAGGATAGTCTGGAAATTATGGTCCGTGAAATACTGAACTCACGGAGTCAACTCCTCTCCTAAAAAAGTGACTTGGGAAAAAGGTCAAAGGAGAAAGGCGTTAGGTTTGAGGTTGGAGGAGCGCTGCGCTTGAGGTTGGAGGCAATACGAATTGGGAATTCAGATTGTGGAAGGAGACCCCGGTTAAATGCGCTTCACTCCATTATGCTTACTGGATGAAAGTCCATATTTGACCAATAAAGCCGATACGGCATAGAAACAAGCGTAATATAGCCGGTTGGCACATGCATTCCAGTGATCCTCAGTTCGCATAAGAAGCGCTTCTTTATAAGTCTCTTCAGCCCTTTCGATCCTATACTTGATCAAGGCTTTTGTGGGCTCATCCGTCATAAGACGACACCGTCACGCTCGACTATTTCTTTAAACGGCAATAAAGGGAGAAAACCTCTGTTATCTTGCATTACATATTTTCTTGTATATGATAAACACATTGTCATGCCAAGAAAAGCACGTATAGATGCTCCCGGGGCCCTTAATCGCATCACTTGCCGCGGTATGGAACGCCGTAAAATATTCCTTAATGGTAGATGGGTAAATGGGAATGGTAAGGAGGTCTGGTCTATGGGATGCATATCATAAAGAAAGGTTCTTTAGAGCCTGATGGTCAATTAGCTTTTCGAATCGTTGAGGAAGCAATTCGCAAGGGCCTGATGCTGTTCGCTCCTGTGGGCTTTGGCGGTGCTACGATCAAGATTTGCCCTCCCTTAGTTATTGATAAAGATGCAGTCAAGGACGGAATTGAAGCGCTCAGAGAGTCAATCAAGGATGCTATATAACAGGTAAATCGGAAATTCGGATAGACGAACCGCTTTTTTTTGATTCGATTTGGGCATACCGCCCGGTTTTGAGATGGGCGAGTTCTTCTTCGTTGACATTCAGGATTGGAAATGTTTTCCCGTAAAAATGCTTTCCCACAACCGGCCCGGTGGCAAGCAGCGGCTCGGTCCTGATATTAATGATGGCCGCCGGCGCCAGTCCCAATCGTATAAGCTCCAGAATCATAAGCGATCCCGTGCTCGACCCTTTACCAAAAGGGAAAACCAGAACTTTGCCAGAAATCGATTCCCCAAAAAGCTCATGTCGCTTGTCCGAGATTTTACCCGTGGCGGGGTCCACGCAGCCCCAGAAACTGATCGGTTGCCGTGTTGATATTATCTTGCCGCTGCTGATTCCAGGCAATATACAGGTTCCGGCTATTTCCACAGCAGTTCCCTCCTTAGCTCTCCGGACACGGCGGTTTCAACACAATCCCTGGTTCCCGAAAAAATCACGCTGAGCCCCGTTTGTGAAAAACAGTAGTTGGCGTATTTCACGGAATCCGACATGGCACATGTGAACTTCCAGTTCTCTTGGGGATACTGCAACGGGCATCCATCCGTGAAAACTTTAACGCCGGATCGTTCGATCTTTTCCAGAAAATTCAACGCTTTTATTTCGGCGTAGGTTTTTCTGCTGGTAAACACCCAAAATTCAATACCGTCTTTAACCTTTCGGGAGTTCAGGAGTTTTTCAAGGGTTTTGAATTCATCCACCGAATAATGGGGACATCCCAGCGTAATCAGGTCCGGAACCGAGCAGGCTCCCTGGTTAAGCCTCGATGCAGCGGCGTCGATCATCTCCGGTGTGATGACAACCGTTTTTTCCGGTTTTCCGTTTCTAAAGGGTCATATCGATATGCACCTGTGATATCTCCAGCATTCTTTCAGCGCCATAGAGCTCACCTAATTCACTCAGAATATTCATGGCCAATTCAGGCGCTTTACCGAATTTA
>JAFDDW010000618.1 GCA_019310665.1 Deltaproteobacteria bacterium | reverse complement strand
ATGAGAAGAGCAGAAGATTTAAAAGATAGAAACAGATAAGAAGGTGTGAAATATAGAAGGTAAGAATGTGGGAGACTGAGATAGTGAGAAAGTGTCTGATCCGTCAAACTCTGATTTTCTTATCTTCTTAACTTCTTTCCCTGTAGCCTTCTAATCCGGACCGGTACCACCGATACACCTCGCGAATACCGTCCTCGAGTTTAATTTTCGCCTGCCAGCCCAATTTTGCCAGCCGGGAGACATCCAAAAGCTTCTGCGGGGTGCCGTCCGGTTTGGCAGTGTCCCAATTTATGCTTCCTTTAAAGCCGACAATATCGGAAACCATCTGAGCCAGCTCCAGAATCGTTTGGTCATTGCCCCACCCGATATTGATGATGTCCGATTCATCGTAGTGATTCATTAAAAATACACCGGCATCCGCCAGGTCATCGACATGCAGGAATTCGCGCCGCGGAGCGCCTGTACCCCAGAGGATTACCGCTGGTTGATTCTTTGATCGGTCGAGCGGTTGGTTGGTGGAAGGATCAATGCCGATGGCGATCTTTAAGCCGTTGGGGATGGGGCCGCGGGCGGCTTCATCTTTTAGAATTGCTTTCCAATCGCCGGCGGCAGCCAGTTTGGCCAGGTGAAATTTGCGGATCAGGGCCGGCAGCACGTGGGAAGTTTCCAGATCGAAGTTGTCGTTGGGTCCATAAAGATTGTTGGGCATGACACTGATATAGCGGGTTTTGTATTGACGGTTGTAAGCCTGACACATTTTTATCCCGGCAATCTTAGCGACAGCATAAGGCTCATTGGTTGACTCGAGATAGTCTGAAAGCAAATATTCTTCTTTGATGGGCTGCGGGCAATGTTTGGGATAAATACAGGAGCTGCCCGGAAAAAGCAATTTTTTGACTTTATTTTGATAGGAGGCGTGAATGATGTTGGACTGAATGGCAAGATTTTCGTAAATAAACTGGGCCGGATAGATATTGTTACCCCAGATGCCGCCCACTTTTGCTGCCGCCAGGAAAACATAATCCGGTTTTTCTTTTTTAAAAAAGGCCTCCACCCGGTTTTGCCTCAGCAAGTCCAGCTCGGCATGGGTTCGGGTAATAATATTTTTGTAGCCTTCGGCCTCAAGCTTGCGTACAAAAGCCGATCCGACAAGTCCCCGGTGCCCGGCCACGTAAATTTTAGATGTTTTTTTCATCTGTTTTCTGTCTTCTGGCGATAGACCACAAACCAGGGATTCAGCAGGTTTTCCTTATTATATACCAGCGGTTCAGTGGTGTCGTATTGGTAAACCTTGCCGCCGGAGGATTCTACGATAGCCTGCCCGGCCGCCGTATCCCATTCCATGGTCGGTCCTGTCCGCGGGTACATATCCGCCCGGCCTTCGGCAACCAGGCACAGCTTAAGCGAGCTGCCGGCAGAGATAAACTCAACGTTACCATATTCTTTGCGTTTATCCTCCACGAAGGCCTCCAACTCGGGGGTAGAATGAGAACGGCTGCCGGCTATGGTGAACGGTTGATGGGTTGAATAGTTGACTGGTAAATTAGTTGAACGACTGATGAGTTCAGATAATGTTCCGGCTATCTCACTGTCTGACAAATTTGCAAACCGGCTACGATCTCTAAATTTACTATTTAACAGATCAACTATTTGACTACAGTCTGTCCTGTAAGCGCCAATTTTGTCCGATGCGAAATAGAGAATGTCTCTGTCAGGCACAAAGATAACACCGGCAACCGGCCTATTTTTATGAATCATTGCAATGTTGACGGTAAATTCTCCGTTTTTCTTGATGAACTCTTTGGTCCCGTCCAAAGGATCCACGAGCCAGAAGGTATCCCATTTTTTTCTTTTTCCGTAGGGAATACTTTGGCCCTCCTCGCTTAAAATCGGAATTTCGAAGGCTGAAAGATGCTTCATGATAACATCGTGGGCACGCCTGTCTGCCAGGGTGAGCGGGGAGCTGTCGGCTTTTTCTTCTATTATAAAATCGGAAGAATGATACACCTTCAAAATGGCGTTTCCCGCTTCTAGGGCTGCATGGATGGATGTCAATAAGTATCGCAAAAAAACCTCCGAGTTTTTTAGTTGATTTGTCTAGTTTAGCTAAATAGCCAACAAAGAGAAGATTAGAAGATAAGAAGGTATGAAGATCAGATAATGATAGGTCGGACACATCGTACCTTCTCGCCCGCTAAGTTTCACACCTTTTTACCATGAATACCATAGAAAATCAGAAAATGAGAAGGTAAGAATGTTGGAGACTGAGATAGTGAGAAAGGGTCTGATCCGTCAAACTCTGATTTTCTTATCTTCTCAGCTTCTTATCTTCTATCTTTTAAACCTTCTTTTGTTAAAATCTTCTTAACTAATTGAAATTTCAATAAATTATGTTATTATTATTTAAGTTACGACTGAATTCAGTCTATTATGAACGGGCCATAAAGTCAATTTTAGATAGGAAAATTCCATTATAAAAAGTTCAGACAACGCGTAATATAGAAAAATAATTTTATATATTGATTTTTCCATTTTTTTTTGTCATAAACTTTAGATAACCTGGTTTTATTATGGGTTGATGGGACTGTCGGCACGGCAGTGGAGACAGCCATCGAGTTAATTACTCCGCCCTGAAAAATAG
>JAFDDW010000617.1 GCA_019310665.1 Deltaproteobacteria bacterium | reverse complement strand
GCAGCTGTTATGACACCGAAATTTGCTTTTTTGATCTCACCGTCTTTGGTTTCAATCAAAATGCCTATTTTTTGCATACGCTTTTTAATCCAATGTCATTAAGGAGGATTGAAAAGTTTTTTTCAATCGTGTAACACCCTGGCCTCATTGCGGAGAATTTTAACAATTTCCCCGGCCACCTCATCCGGTGTGCCGGTTAATTCTATGGCCTGGCGCGCTTCGACGGCGGGTTTTAATTCGAGGATTTCAACCCGGCCCTGTGGTTTTTCAAGGTTCAAGTCTCTCAAATCAATCTGTTTTATTTCTTTTTTCCTGGCCTTCATAATGGCCGGCAAGGTGGGATAATTCGGTTTGTTGAGATTTTTCCCGGCGCCGATCACGCAGGGGAGCGACAGTTCGACAACTTCCCTGGCTCCTGCTTCCAGTTCGTATTCCACAATGACAGTATCCGGCTCCAGGGACAAGGAGACGACATTGGATGCCGCCGGTATTTTGAAATTCGCCGCCAGCCGGAACATGGTTTCAAATCCCTCGCGGTCGATGGACTCCTTGCCGGTAAAAATAATGCCCGGCTTCCCATCCAATTCAATGGCCGCCTTTAATGCGGCCGCTGTAACCATGCTGTCCGGATGGTCATCAGCTTTAATGAGAATCCCCCGATCCGCCCCCATGGCCAATGCGGACCGCAGGGTGGACTCGGCCTCCGGCTTGCCCAGGGTTACGGCGATAACCTCTGCACTGCCGACATCACGTTTAATCCGGGCCGCTTCTTCAATCGCGTTTTCGTCATAGGGATTCATGATAAAGGTCACCCTTTCATCAATCCGGTTTTTTCCCAAAATCGTAATCCTGGCGGCGGTATCCGGTACGTGTTTTACGCAAACGTAGATTCGCATGAGTACTTCTGGTTGATTCGCTACTTGATTTATCAATAGGTAAAATCGCTGACAGGTGCCGGCTTTTGGTTTCAGGTGTCAGCGTACGGATTATCCGCCCTCGTCGTCGTCCTATCAATCTTTTCAATCCGAAATCTAAAATCCCAAATCGAAGAACCCGCAACTCGCAACCCGTACCCCGTAACCCGTAACCCGCAACCCGCAACCCGTACCCCACAACTCGCAACCCGTAACCCGCAACCCGTACCCCGTAACCCGTAACCCGCAACGCGTACGCTATCCGTTGACCGAAAAGCTGCTGTTGTAATTAATTTCGCGTTTCCTTGAGAAAAAGCCGACGTTGATTTCCCGGCCGATATAGCGCAGTTTGAACTGACAGGGTTCCTTATCGTGATCGTGGCCCTTTTCACAAGCATCGATTAATTCCGCCATCATGGCGCCGACCACCGGTGCATTTTTGTACTGGTTTCCGCTGGTGCCGATAGCCATGTAAAAGCCATTCATGTCGGACTTGTCATAAATCGGAATCCAATCGTCGGAGCAGTCGTAAAGATCACAGGTCCCCCGGGGCTGATTGGGTATCTGCATGGTCGGCACCCGCTGGGCACAGCGGTAGGTCTGGGCTTTCCACTGGGCTTCTGAAAGCTCGTTGTTGCGCCCGGGTTCTCCCTGACCGGCATAAAATTCATCGGGATCCACCCATTCCTGGGGATCACATTCAGGATCCTCGCTGCCTATCAGAAACATGTTGCCGACTTCCGGCCGGTAATAGCAGGCAATGTCGCCATCGGACGTGTGGTAACCGTTCTTGAGGTAATCGTATCCTTCGGGTGACGGTACGTGCATCACCTCGTGCCGCAGGGCTTTGGTCTTGATGTTGCAGCCTTCGTAAACGCCTTCTGCCATTTGGTTGATCTTGTAAGAATGGGGACCGGCCGCATTGACAACCACCGGCGCATCGATTTGCGTCCCGTCTTTGAGGGTTACCCCCAGCACCTGGTTGTCCTGGCTGCGGATATCAACCACTTCCGCATTGAACAAAAACTCACTGCCGTGGGCTTCGGCCGCCCGCATGATATTATGGGCTGAAAGGGCCGGATCGTTCACGTACCCGCCTTCGGGACAAAAAATCGCCCCCTCGAGCATTTTGGCCGATTCATTAAAAAAGTCGGGGTCTTCGGGTCGTTTGACAGGCCAGAATTCGTGCAGGTCATAAATCGGCACCATCTCCTTGACCTTTTCTATGCTCCACTCTTCGTAAGCGACACCCACGGCGTCATAATTTTTTTGCACTTTGCGCCAGTCATGCCCCTGGGATTTTAGCAGAATGGAGCCGGTGTTCATGTAACGGGCCAGACCTTTCTCATCTTTGACGCGGCCGAGATAATTTTCCCAGTCCAGCCAGTATTTAAAGCCATCGTAGGCCATGGCAACGCCATCCTCGGTGGAATAATGGGCCCGCACAATGGCGCAGGAGGCGACGGTTGAGCCTTCGCCCGCGTCCGCCAGCTTGTCGATGTTCAGGGTTTTGTACCCCATCTTGGCCAGTTCATAAGCGATGGGACTGCCAATGACGCCCGCGCCGATAAAAATGGCGTCGTATTTTTTATTCATGGTGAAACCTCCTCTTTGATTTCGGATTTGGGATTGTAGATCTTGGATTTTATTCGGATGTTTTTTCCTTTTTTAACGGGCCAACCCCGCTGCAGCGGGGTTAACCGGCTAACCTAATTCATCGAGCCAGCC
>JAFDDW010000616.1 GCA_019310665.1 Deltaproteobacteria bacterium | reverse complement strand
TCGGGATCCTGGGTGCCGATGCCAAAAGCGCACTTGCCCTCATGGCACCGCAGGCAAACCACGCATCCCATAGCAATCATGGCACCGGTTCCGATGGCGACCGCATCGGCGCCCAGGGCTAGTGCTTTGGCCACGTCGGCACCGTCCTTGATACCGCCGGAGACAATCAGGCTGATCTCCTCTTTGACACCCATGTCTTCCAGAGAGCGGACAGCCTGCACCAGGGCCGGCAGGGTAGGGATGCCCAAATTGTTTGACGCCACCACCGGTGCGGCTCCCGTGCCGCCTTCGGCGCCGTCAATCACGATGCCGTCTACACCGGCTTTAACCGCAATTTTGACATCTTCCCAGACCCGGCCGGCGGCAATTTTTATAAATATGGGAATCTCGTCGTCGGTCACATCCCTTAACTCTTCCATCTTGAGGCATAAATCATCGGCCCCGAAAATATCACCGTGCCGGGGATGGCTGTGCAGATCGATGCCCTCGGGCAGTTGCCTGAATTCGGCGATTTCCTTGGTGATTTTGCTGGCCATCAGGTGACCGGACAGACCCGGTTTAGCCCCGATGCCCACAATGATTTCCAGGGCATCGGCGGCTTCAATGTTGCGTAGTGAAAACCCGATGCGACTGGGTAAAATCTGGACCACCTGTTTATAAGAATTGTCTCTTTCCTCGGGCAGCAGCCCGCCTTCACCATTGTTGATGGAGGTTCCGACGATATCGGTGGCTTTGGCCAGGGCGGTTTTGGCTTCTTTGCTCAGGGCACCGTAGGACATACCGGAAATCATAATCGGTGTTTCAATGACCAGCGGCTTTTTGGCAAAACGGGCGCCTAAAACCGTCTGGGTTTTGCAATCCTCGCGGTAGGTGTCGATGGACATGCGGGTGAGCTGAGACGGCAAAAAGGTCAGGTCGTCAAAATGGGGCAGTTTGCGCGGCGTGCCGCAACCCCGTATGCGGTGTTTGCCGACCTGGGCTTTATATTTGATTTCCGTAATGGTCTCAGGAGACCAGACGCCTCGCTGGACATCTTTGACTTTAGGTATTTTCTTTTCTTCGGTAGCCATTATCCCTGTGCCCTTTGTTTGTGGGTTGGTTTGAAAAGAACGTATTCGTGGCGGCCATATACCTTGGGGACGATAGTTTTAAAATCATCAACCCCCTGCTCGATGCCGTATTTTTTAAAGAGAGACGCCACTTCTGATTTTTCCCGGTCTTCAATGGAAACCAATCTGACGTTACCGCCAAGTTTTTCTTCCGTGGCAGGATCCAGCACATGGATGCGCCCGTTGTACATGGATTCGCCAATGCCTTCGCCGACACTTCCGAGGACAACGATTCGGCCGCCCAGAGTCATTTTTCCGGCCCAGCGACCCACATTGCCGCAAACAATCAGCGTACCGCCTTTCATGCCCCAGCCGGCCCGGCTGCCGCTGTTGCCTTTAACCACGATGGTGCCGCCTACCATGGAAGGTGCTGCATTGCTGCCGGTGTTCATTTCGACAATAATCTCGCCGGAGGTCATATTATCGCCGGTATACCAGCCCGTATTGCCTTCGACAATCAGGGTGGGGCCTTCCAGAAATCCGCCCGTGTAAAAACCGGTGCTGCCGTGGATGGTGATCTTGCCTGAACCGATGAGAGCGGTGGCGAAATTGTGAATGGAATGGGGATTGTCAAGTTCGATCTCGGCTTCGGTTTTTATCAGTTCTTTCAACCTGCGATTGACTTCCCGGGAGTTCATGTTTGCCAAGTCTAAACGGACCATACCTGTACTCCTCCTGGATCCATCTCCGTTGCATAAACATCGGAGACAATTGGGGTTAAACAAATTTGTTCTGATCCGAAAAGCACTGTCGTACCGTCTTTTTCAAAATACAGCATGGGCTTGATACCCAGTCGATCCCGCAGTGCGCCGATTTGATTGGATGTGCTGACCAGAAGCGTGAAAACACCGTCAAATGTTTCCAGGCCCAGGTGAAGTGCCCCTTCCAGGTCCAATCCTTTTTCCTTCATTTGAAACGCCAGAAAGTGGGCGGCCATCTCCGAGTCATTGTTGGTTTTAAAACGCACGCCCCAACTTTCCATTTTGCGGCGCATATTGAAATAATTGGTAAACTGCCCGTTGTGCACAAGCGCCAGCTCCGGGTAGATATAGGAAATAAAGGGATGGGCAAAATTGATATTTTCCACACTTTCAGTTGCCAGGCGAACATGTCCGATACCGTGCGTGCCTTGAATCGGAGGGATTTTGTGGCAATTCTGCAACTCTGCCGCCGAGCCCTCGTCCTTGTAAACCTTGAGGTGTTGACCCAGGGAATGAACACATATACTGGGATGGCTGTCGATGGCCCAGTTCAAATCAGATATCCGGGCCGGGTCCATATCAACCGAGGCTTCATAAAAGGTAAAAATGCCCTGTCCCTGGTAAATGCGGGCATTGGATGTCCGGCCGTATCCCTTGATGATCTCTTCAAGGTCTTTTTGAAACTCTGCGGCGGTCATCGACACCCGGAGATCAATGGTATCCCGGTTTTCATAAAGGGCTACCCCGGTGGCATCCTTACCCCGGTGAATGAGCTCTTTTAGCATGTTGATCAAATCATTTCCCAGGGTGGGTGAATCTTTGGCAATCAGCCC
>JAFDDW010000615.1 GCA_019310665.1 Deltaproteobacteria bacterium | reverse complement strand
AGGGCGCTGGTTGAGATTAAGGTCCTGTGGAAAAATGTGGAAGTTCCGGTCAAGCTGCGTATGAAAAAGAAACACGGCACCTGGAAGGTTTATGATCTTTCCGTCCTGGGTATCAGCGCCGTGGGCAATTACCGGGCTCAATTTCACTGGATTTTGCAAAATAAAACGCCTGACCAGGTGATAGAGACAATAAAAGAAAAAATACGCAATATTGAAAAGGATATTTGATCCTAAGAAAATTGCTTGCGTTCATATAAAATGTTTGTATATTGGAATTTGAAATTTACCTTTCGATTTGGCTCAGGGTGGTGAGCTTGTCGAACCATTTGTGTTTTGGCGCTTGAAATATCCACCACGGAAGGACACGGAAAATCACGGGAAAAGAAATATAAGTAAAAGTAATTTTTAGATTTCCGCCGGAGGCAGTTTAATATCTCTGTGTAACTCTGTGAAAAATCCGTGGTTAAAAAAATAAAAATAAGAATCCATTTAGATAATGACTATCTTTAGAATCAACCTGTGCTTTGTAAATGGTATACCTCAAACCACTATAGAGTGAAGGCTTATCCAGCCATGGTTAAAAGAACATTTGATACCTATCTCCAGACATTTTTTCAAAAACGGTTTCTAATCCTGCTGGTTTTGATTATGTCTCTGCTTGTCCTGACGCCCTTCCTGGATGACTTTGTCGAGACCAGAATTTTAATGGACGCCTTTTTAACTGCCATTTTTTTCGCCATAATATTCGCGGTCAAATCAAAACGCTCCCATGTAATCATTGCCTCATTTTTAGCGCTGCCGCTGATCATTTCTACCTGGTCGTTCTATTTTGTTGAATTAACGTCAATCAGTTTGCTAACGAGGATTTTCGGCGCTCTGTTTTTGGGTTATGCCGTTATTAATATCCTGCGTATCGTTGTCCAGTCAGAAGAAGTCACTAAAGAGACAATTTATGCCGCCATAGTTGCCTATATGCTCATGGCCCTGATGTGGGCCTTTCTCTATATGATTTTGGAATTGCTGGCACCCGGGTCTTTTTCTTTCCCGGAGAGGGGCTTCAGAGCTGAGACAATGCGTTTTAAATATTTCAGTTTCGTCACCATCACCACCCTGGGATACGGTGATATTGCGCCGTTAACAAATAAAGCCAGTGCTCTGGTGATGCTGGAAGCACTTTTCGGCCAGATTTACCTGGTGGTGCTGGTGGCCTGGCTGGTGGGGATGCATGTTTCTCGCAGATCAAGATGAATAAGAGACGGGTTGCGGGTCTTTCGATTTTGGATTTATGATTTCTGATTTCGGATTTTTGGAAGGATGAATTCTGATTTTTAATAATGTGGTTAATGTCTTGTCCTGAAAGTAATTTACATATCATTTGAAAAAAATACCATAACAAAATAATAGTAAGTTTTACTGGATAGAGAGGTCAAATTATGCAAAAGCTTATTTTTATCCTGATGATCATATTTTTTACGCCCTTGGTTTCATTTGGCGATGAATGTGTCGAGGGAGACTGTGTCAATGGCAAGGGGACCATGGTTTATTCCACCGGTCATAAATATACCGGCGGATTTAAAGACGGTGTCCGGCACGGGGAAGGGGTTCTATTGATGCCCGGCGGTCGCAAAATAGTCGGTGTCTGGGTGGACAACGCGATTCGCGAAGGGACATATACGCAGCCCGATGGGACGATTTATGAGGGGCAATGGGAATTTCGCGAAAGAAACGGCCAGGGCACTTTAACCTTCCCGGATGGCAGAAAATATGTTGGGGAGTTTAAAAGCGGGCCGCGGCACGGCAAAGGAACCATGAGCTGGCCCGACGGACGTATGTACGTCGGAGATTTCAAATACGGTGAAAGGACCGGCCAGGGTACCATGACCTACCCCGACGGTAAGAAGTACACCGGCGACTTTGAGGGTGGTGAAAGAAACGGCCGGGGAACCCTGGTTTATCCCGACGGCCGGACACTGGAGGGGGAGTTTAAGAACGGAGAGTTTGTAAAGTAGAAATTTTGGATTGGGGATTTCGGATTTCGGATTTAAAAACACGAACTCAACAATATAAGGTATGGTAAAAGCTGAAGGCGCAAGGCGTAAGGTTAAACAATTCCGCGTACTTTCAGACCTCCGTGAAGTTAGAATTTATTGACCGTCATATACAATATTTCCAGGCTTCCTCTTCGCGTATATCACGAACAATTACCAAGGCGGCAAGTGATCTTCCGTACGGTACAACGCAAACATTAAGTTCGACATCAATTGTAGATCCGTCTGAATGAATAACCTTAGATTTATATATGCGGGGTAAATTCAGGCCTGCGATCCTGTCGGAATAGCGGGTGGTATTTTTGATAAATTCTTCTTCGGAAATGAATTTCTTAAGGTGCGCGCCGGTAAGTTCTTTCTCAGAAAAACCGATCATCTTGCTAAACGCGGGATTTGCATATCTGACTTTAAAATCGTGGATGATTGCAATTCCGTCCCTGGCGTGCTCAACAAGCGCACGATAGGTATCTTCAACATCTCTGCGTTCCTGGATTTCCTCATGCAGCTCGCTCACCCGCTTTTTTACTCTATTTTCAAGATTGTCCCGATAACGCTTCAGCTCTAAGTGGGTCCGAATCCTGGCACTGACCACGGAT
>JAFDDW010000614.1 GCA_019310665.1 Deltaproteobacteria bacterium | reverse complement strand
ATTCGGAGGGTCTCAGCTCTTCACCAGGATCCTCCTCGGTACGGATTGCCTTTCTTATCAACAGCAATTGGTCGCGGAATCGCGCGCAATATTTACACATTTGAAGGTGAAACCGTATCATCATTTGCTGGTGAAACGGCAAGACGCGATCCATTGATTCAGAAACTTTTTGTGAAACTTCATTGCAGTTAAACATCCAGTGTGCCATTCGTAACCCTCTAGCTATACACAGCGTCATGATAAATTGCGTATTCACCCTTTGAATCGTTGATTTTAAAACTACCGTCTAGGGTCAAACTTGCAGAACGCTGTGTATGTATGCTCATCCAGTTTTCTTCCAGGCAGCCGCGAAGCCCCATGCGGGCGCGATAAAGTATAACCCAGCTGTTGGTCGCGGTAATATTTAATTCCTTACAAATTTCCTCGGTGCTTAATCCATCAATTTCACGCAACATAAAAACTTCGGCCTGACGTCCGCGCAACTGGGCCAGACACCGATATAAAATATCCATAAATTCTTTTTGCTGATAAAGTTTTACCGGATTGACGGTCCAATTTTGGGGTCGAAATTTCCACTTTCCCCGGTCATCGAAACGTGTCTCAACCTGATCGGCCTGAGAATCAAAATTTTCAAGCACCTTTTCTTTAACGCTTTTACGGATGTGATCAACGATTTTGTGTTTAAGTATGGCCACCAGCCAAGACTTGAGGCTGGAACGGCCCTGGAAGTTCTCCCGCCCCCGAAGCGCTGCAAGAAAGGTTTCCTGAACCAGATCCTCGGCCGTAACCGGGTCTTTTACCCGCACCAGGGCAAAACGATAAAGAATTTCTCCGTAACGGTCCACCCAGCTTTCAGCTTCGTCTCCGTCCGGCTCAATCGTTTTGGTATGAGACTTTTCCTGATTTTCATTGGGCCGCCGAGGGTTTGATTTCTTAAGATCGGGTCTTTCCTTATTGTCTTTGGCCGCACTTTCCGCTGCGCCCGCCTTCACACCCGTTGACATTTCTTCTTCTGACATTTCTATCTCCCTGAAAATACCGAACCTAATTCTTATAGCATATACAAGAATAATATCGATAGAGTCAACTAAATGTGGCATATTTTAGCAGCTTTGCTTTGATAAGAAGGATATCCAAGGCATGCTACTCTTGGCATTTTCCAGCAGAATTAAATTTTTCACCGAGTTTTTGATACATTGTAATATCTGACCGGCTCAAACGACTATCTGACAGAATGAATGAAAATTTGTTTGACAGAATCTTTCGCGATGCCCAAGTTAATCCCGAACGATTTTCGAAAACCGAGATTCAAAGGTTGAGCAGACAACAGAGAGAAAGGACCCGGATAGAGAACCTACCCCGGCTCCATAACAGGACAAATAATGCTAAAAAAGCTCGAAGCGCATTTGCAGCACGATTTTAGAAGCAATTAGTTAAAATTATGCCGACACCTTCGAATGCAAAAATACAAAGCTTGCAGCACTGCGGCCATCTGCTGTGGGAATATTCATTTTATATCCGCCAGGAGCTGCGCAATCCGGCAATTTATCTGACATCCGCGCTGATCGGCCTTTTGGCAATATGGATGATGAATGCGCCTTCGATTATTCCCTTTCTAATACCATTTATTGTTCAAACAGCCGCCCATGCGATTTTGCGATTCAAAAACAGGGATGTCGATACCCTTTTGCTGCTGCCGGGCCAACGGGAAGATCCGACCTTTATTATCAATCTTGACGGCAACATCGTGGTATCCGCCGGTAAGACAGAGCAGTTATTCAAGAAAATCTCCATCACCAACATGATTGATTTGATCGGAGCCGACGCTTTCGATCGTCTCATCAACCAACTGGATCACAGCTGCATCGATCCGGAAACCCGATCCATCGACATATATTCCGGACGGCTGGAAAACTGGTACGAAATCAAATTCAAGCCGATCGTATCCTGCTGCGGCAGGCTTCCTGAAAAATTGTTGATCTGGTTCACAAAGGTTACCGCTCAGCGGGAGGCCGAGTTGCGGCAACGGGATCTGCTGCATTATACGGATAGCCTTATTTCAGATATAAAAACCCTGGCCAGGAAAAAGAGCACCTATGATCATCTGGCCGCTTACATCCTGAACAACTACGAAGGCGTGTTAATCACGAGAAACGATCCGGACGGCAATCTGAGCGGTTACATGTTCAAGGGCAACGGCGAGGTTAGGCGGTCTGAAGCCATCGTGATCGCAGGCGATTCGTATGCCCCGGTCTTTTTATCCAGACGTGAGGCGACCGTCATATCCGACGATATTCGCAATTATCCCTCGGCAAGCGCATTTGACAAAAAGTACAACTTCGATCAACGGGTGCAGTCCTTTCTCGATGTGCCGATCCGAAATTTCATCAACTACCATGCCGGTGATGTGTCCATTATTGCCTTCAACTCGGTCCGGGCCATCAACTTTCAGGAAAACATATTCATCGAAATCCTCCTGAACACCACCCGTGCCATTGTTGCCCTGGCTGATCTGGCCCGTGAAAACGACGAACAGTTTTTGCAAAAGGTTATGGGGCTTTGCGCCGCTGCCGAGTACAGTGACGAAATTACCGGCCGGCATATCTTGCGGGTGAATGCCTACAGCCGACTTATAGCCGGGGAGCTCGGATTTGATTCGGATTTCGTGGAAAACATTGGGCGAGTGGCAGCGCTGCACGACATCGGCAAGGTGGCCATTCCGGAACTGATCAAGCTCGCCAAACCCTATAACCGGGACCAGCGCCTGGAGATGCAGATGCACACCATCTACGGTGCCCGCATCATCGAGACCATGATGGCATATTCCGAAAAGGAAGACCCCCGTATGGTCATGGCCCGCAACATCGCCCTTCATCATCATCAGACATTCAACGGGAAAGGCTATCCTCGTTTAAAATCAAACGGCACCATCCAGGCGCCGCTAGGCAGGGATTATGCGGACTATCAA
>JAFDDW010000613.1 GCA_019310665.1 Deltaproteobacteria bacterium | reverse complement strand
TAATGTCTTCACCGCAGAGATCGCCGAGAACGCAGAGAATAAGCATATCTTTGTTGTGCCCTTGCAGATTTTGCCTCTGCGTGCTCTGCGATCTCGAGCGTAGCGGGCGGTGAACTCGTGTCTAACAAAAATGAACTCATTAGTAACTAATAACTGCCAATAGGTTTTAACTCAATTGGGCCCCGATTTCCGGAAATAGCCATCCTGTACCGGTTCTGCTGGATGATTTGACCGGTTTATCGTTTATTGGACAGATGGCTATCGGCTTTAACTTTTAAGCTAGACGGCTCGCTGGCGGAGCGGCGCGGCGTAGGGGTCTCCCTCGGGCGCTTGAAACTGTTTAGCGGCGACCCGTTTCAGATATTCCTTTCGCGCTCCGGAGCGAGATAGCTTTCCAGAAGTCGTTCGGGGTAAGGTGTTTCGAGGTACCAATTCAATCAGGCAGTCAATGCCGAACTCCTGGCGGATCTGACTGTGCAATCGTCCCTGCAGATCGGCGCGTTTGCATTCATCAGATTCACGGCACTGGACCATCATAACGGCCTGCTCTTCTCCGTTTGAACCCGGCACTGAAAAGGCCGATGCGTCTCCGGTGCGCACTTCAGGTTGTTTTTCTGCCAGGTACTCCAGGTCCTGCGGCCAGACATTGCGGCCGTTGATGATAATCAGGTCTTTCTCACGTCCGGTGATGAAAATGCTGTTACCGACCCTGTAGGCCAGATCGCCGGTATTCAGCCAGCCATCGGGTGATAAAACCTCGCGGGTGGCTTTGAGATCACCAAAGTATCCGGACATGACACTGGGCCCTCGAACAAAAAGGGTCCCGCAATCGCGTTCCGGCAAAACCTGTCCCTGATCATCCCTGATTTCGACATCGAACCCCGGCAGCGGTGCACCGCAATTGGTAAACGTGTTAACGGATGCCGTCCCGTTGCCCCGGTTTGGATGCAAAGGCAGGGCTTTTTGTTCCTCAGCAAGCGCATCCCTATCTACTTGATCTACATCAAGGCCTTGACCCAAGGGGGAAAAACTCACCGCAAGGGCACATTCCGCCATACCGTAAGACGGCACAAATGACCGTCTGTCAAATCCGCTGGGAGCCAGCAGATCGGCAAACCGCTCTAGGGATTCGGTGCGTATGGGTTCCGCCCCGACACCGGCAATCCGCCAGGCGCTGAGATCGAAATTAGCGACTTCCTTTTCGCGCACACGTCGTGCAGCCAGTTCGTAACCGAACGTTGGGCTGAAGGAAAGCGTGCCTCGATTTTGGGACATCAGTGTCAGCCACAGCCGGGGACGCATAGCAAAGTCCCGGGTATTTAAATAATCCACGGTCATTTGGGCTGCCATGGGTGCCAGTACAAGACCGACGAGTCCCATATCGTGAAAATAAGGAAGCCAGGATACGGCTCGATCTCCCGGTCGAATCTGGATGCCATATTTAAGGATGGCAAACAGATTGCTGAGAACCGCTTTCTGGGTGATCATCACCCCTCTGGGGAAACGGGTGCTGCCTGAAGTATACTGCAGGTAAGCCACGTCGTTTGATTCTGGGGGTCGCAGCGGTTCATCGGATTCCGGAAGATCATCGAATTCTTTGGGGCTGCCTGAAAAGCGCAGGTTTAATCCCGCTGTGGCATCTTTTAAATAAGGTAGAAAATCGTCAGGCGCCATGGCGATTTCGGCCTGGCAGATAGCAAGCAGCCTCTCCAACTGCGATACATAGGCATCCCGTCCGCCCAGGTGAATAGACGCCGGAAGCGGCACAGGTATTAAGCCTGAGTATTGGCAGGCGAAAAACAAACGCATAAAGTCCGGTTGGGTATCAGCAACCATCGCAACTCGCGAACCGCGGCTGATCCCCAAGCCTATGAGGCGACGTGCCAGCGCCTGCGATTGTTCCCGAAGTTCCTGATAGGGAAGTTTGGCATACAGCTTGGCGCTGCCATTATAAAAATTGTAACCGGTTTCTCCCTGAGCAGCGTAATCGAGTGCATCTGCTAGCGTAGAAAAATCCGCAACTTTTTGCGGCAGATTATTAGCGGCAGGTGTAGCATCCATAGCAACTAAAGCCTCCTGTGTGTGTCAGGTCCGCGCGACTATCCGGCCTCCCTGAACCTTCGCGCGTATATCCCATCTGCAATTCACCTCTGATTTTCCAAAACTTTGCCATTAAGGAAAGGGTGGTTTTGCTGATGTATTGCCTATTACCTGATTTAAATTTAAATGTCAAATTCCAGACATCTAAAATTTATCAAAAAGATCAATTTATCCATTATTTAGGATTATGAAAGCGTAACATGTATTTCAAGAACTGTAAAGCAAATGCAACATTTATGCCGAAAATTATTAACATATTAAAATGATTTAGTTAATTTGAAACCCAATTGGTAAATAGGTTATTTATATTCAATTTCCGAAATTGTTCAGCATTTTTATAAAAAATAATCCGATATATTCAGTATGTCAATAGTTTTTTTAGAAAATGTTTAAAAATCTCAAATTAAATGATTTTATAACATTTTTATTATTAAAATGTTTGACTTTTCTCAAATATAGTCCTATATTTTGTTTTATTAATAATTAAATATTTAAATTTTAGCCGTCTTCAAGGAGGAATAAATGAAAGAGGTGACAGAAACGAT
>JAFDDW010000612.1 GCA_019310665.1 Deltaproteobacteria bacterium | reverse complement strand
AAATATTGTCGCAGATCATGAAGGAGTTTCCGTCCGTTTCATAGGCCGGATCGAGTCCGACGCTGTCACCCCCACGGCCGAATATCAGCGTGCCTCCTTTTTTGGGCGCTGCCAGTGCCATACCGGCGCATAGAAAAACAATCAAAGTTAAAAGTACACCGATTTTTTTTAGCATAGGTCATTCCTCCTTATCTGTTGGTTAACGATTTTCGGGAATATTTTCCCTTATTATTCCGACAGCTTTTGTAAATATCAGAAGAGAATGGGGATGTCAAAGCCTTCCTTCTTCAACCCCATGGCAGGCCACCTGCGCTCCGGATTTAAGGCGGATGAGTTTCGGGATTTCACGGATGCAGCGTTCATTGGCATACAGGCAGCGGCCGTGGAAAACGCAACCGGTGGGAAGGTAGATCGGCGTGGGAACTTCACCTTTTAATTTTATGTGCTTGGCTTTCTGGCGGCCGAGCTCCGGAATGGCGCTTAGCAGCGCCTGGGTGTAGGGGTGGCGGGGCGATTCGTACAGTTCTCTGGTAGCGGCCAATTCACAGACCCTACCGAGATACATAACCGCGACGCGGGTGCTGAAATGTTCAACAACGGATAAGTCATGGGTAATGAACAGATAGGTCAGTCCGCGTTTTTCCTGGGCTTCCATCAGCAGGTTGAGAATCTGGGCCTGAATCGAAACATCCAGGGCCGATACCGGTTCATCGGCAACAATAAAATCGGGGTCCACCATTAAAGCCCGGGCGATACTGATTCGCTGCCTCTGACCGCCTGAAAATTCGTGGGGATAACGCGTGGCCCAGCTGGGTTCGACGCCGACCTGCTGCATGATCTCCTCCACCTTGTCCGTGACATCCCGGGACGTGGCGGATTTGTTGTGAAAGAGGAATGGTTCCTCCAGCGTTCTTTTTACGGTCATGCGGGGGTTGAGGGAGGCATAGGGATCCTGGAAAATCATCTGCATTTTTTTGCGGAAGGGCAGCATCTGCCGGGATGTTAAATTGTCAATTCGGCTGTTTTGATAAAATATCTCACCGCTGTCGGGCGGATATAGACCCAACACCGCTCGGGCCAGGGTCGATTTGCCGCATCCGCTTTCGCCAACGACGCCAAGGATTTCACCCGGCATAATGGTGAAACTGACATCATTGACTGCCTTGACTGTGGTCTTGCGGCGCACGATGCGCCAGTTCTCCCAGCTCAGCTGTTCCAGCAGACCGCCGGAAATATCGAAATGCTTCACCAGGTTGCGCACAGTCAATAGAGCGTTATCAGTTTTCATTTTTACAAACCTTGGTATGACCAGGTCAAAGTGATTTTTTTTTTTTTGGAGAGATTCGATTGCGGATTTGGGATTGTGGATTGCGGAATTATAATAGGAATATAATCCGATTTTAATTTTTTCAATCCGTAATCTAAATTCCGAAATCTGAAATCCCCTATCTCCATTACTCCCCTATCTTTAAAGCGGGATCCTTTAATTTTGCAGCACGCTCATCTAAAACAGCAACGCCTGAACATGCGCCTTTACTTCACCATATGACAGGCGGTCAGGCGGTCATGGTCACGGCGGCTGATAAGCGCCGGTACTTCCATCCGGCATACCGTATCACTGATGTCGCAGCGGGGATGAAAAGCGCATCCCAGCGGGATATCTGTTAAGGTCGGCATCATGCCGGGGATCTGGTTTAAGCGTGACCCCGGCTGGAGACTGCCGGGTAAGGCTTTGATCAATCCCTGGGTATAGGGGTGTTCAGGGTCATTGATGACCGCCTGGGTGGATCCGATTTCCACGATTTTACCCGCGTACATGACGGCGATTCTCTCGGTAACCTGGGACACAACCGCCAGATCATGGGTTATCAGGATCAGTCCCATTTTCTCGGATTCGCACAACTCCTGGAGCAAATCCATGATTTCCGCCTGAATAGTTACATCCAGAGCGGTCGTCGGCTCGTCGGCAATGATCATCGCCGGATTGGTCAGCAAAGCGATGGCAACCACAATTCGCTGCCGCATCCCGCCCGAGCACTCGTGGGGGTACTGGTGAATCCTCTTTTCCGGGGATGGTATGTGAACCTTTTTTAATTTGTCCAGCGCAATGTCGACAGCTTCTGCTTTTCTCACATTTTCATGGGCCAGCACGGTTTCGACCATCTGGGTTCTGATCGTCAGCACCGGGTTGAGGGTCATCATGGGGTCCTGGAAAATCATACTGATGCGGTTGCCGCGAATTTCGCGCATGTCTTCTTCCGGCAGCTGACTTAATTCCTGACCTTCGAAGATAACCTGCCCGGCGGAAATATAGCCGGGTTTGCTCAACAGATTGATGATGGCAAAACCGGTCACCGATTTTCCGGCGCCGCTTTCCCCGACAATACCCAGCCGCTCTCCCTTATCCAGGGCGAAGCTGACACCGTTAATGGCGGTCAGGTCGCCAAATCGCAGGGCAAATTTTACTTCCAGGTCTTGGACTTCCAGTAGGTGGTTCATGATCGCAATAATTTAATCGTGCAATAAATAAAGTAGTTATTTCATTGATAGTCTTGGCTCACCGTCGAAAATTAGAAGATAAGAAGGTAAGAAAGTGAGAAGATAAGATCTTCTGATACACTGATCTGTCTTACCCTCTGCTCTTCTTATC
>JAFDDW010000611.1 GCA_019310665.1 Deltaproteobacteria bacterium | reverse complement strand
TGCAAAATGGATGGTTGGTTGTCTATTTGGGATATTTGGCAGCCGATTTGGGTTGGTCACATATGATCACTTACCCTAACGTTGCAAAAGCCGGAGGGCTTTAGAGCCAAGGCGTCAAGGGTGAAGTTGTAGTCGGTTACCTCGAACCCTTGACAACACAGGATCTAAAGTTCTCCGGCTTTCCCGAAGGGTAAATAACATGGCAAAATCGACCCCATCCTTCTTGTCCCGTCGTAGCTCGAAGAGCGAAGTCGGATGAATTCACCAAAGGGCATATCCAGAAAATGGTGTTTTCACTATGATAGCGTGTATAGTATAATAACCGACCATTAGCTATTCTTTGCCATGTTGTTTATGCAACATTGGGGTTGACTTAAACCGGGACTGCCGCTTTGTAAAAGAACGCGTCACCTTCTATGGTATAAGCTTTAACCGCAGCGGGGATGACGACGGAATCCCCTTTTTTGATGATGGTGGTTTTCTTATTACTGCTATTCTCAATACGGGCGGCACCTTCGGTACACAGCAGTAATTCCACACTCTTTAAATTTGAATTTCGATATAATTCCCCATTAGATATTGAAATAGCAGATAGAACAAATTCTTCGGCATAACTGGCATACACCCGTTCGGTTTTATCTTTCTTCTTCTCTTCCAGAATGTCGATAGGACGGGGCTTAAAATTAAGCACCTCCAACAGCGCTTGCACATCGACGTGTTTAGGCGTGAGTCCTCCTCGCAAAACATTATCGGAATTGGCCATCAATTCTATGCCAACGCCTTCCAAATAGGCATGAAGTTCCCCTGCCGGCAGAAACAGGGCCTGCCCTGGTTTTAACTGGATGAGATTTAAAAAAAGCGGTGAAAGAATTCCGATGTCAAACACATATTCGACGGACAGCCGGGTCACCCAATGAAATGCAGGATCCTCGTCTGATTGGTGCTTGGCATTTTGCATGGCCTCATCAATTACCCGCTTTTTATGTCCGTCGTCCATGGACATCAAAAGCGTAAAAAATTGCTTCAATCCTTCGGAATCAGTTTGTTTTTGTAACTGACCCAGTTCATCGCTCAACCCGACAGGGCAGATTTTACCCATCAAGGAGAGAATATCGGCGATATTTCTAAAACCGTACAAAGCCCAGAAAGTAGTTAGCGCACAAATACACTCCGGTTTATGATTATCGTCTTTAAAATTCCGATTGGCGGCATTTAGTGGAATCCCCTGGTTATTTTCATTTTCAAATCCCTTTTTGGCCAGCTTGAGGCTGGGATGCGCCTGAATGGAAAGAGGTTTGGCCGCCGCCAGCACTTTAAACAAGTACGGCAACCGGTTATCAAATTTTCGGGCGACGCTTTTTCCCAAAATGTCTTTAGGATTTTTTGCGATTAATTCAGTCAATGGTATCCAATGCCCCTCAAAATCTACCAGTGATGGGGCTTTGGGATGGACCCCCATCCAAATCTCAGCCATCGGTTCATGGGACAAATTCTTCTCCCCCAGAAGTTCCGGTATGGCGGTAGTCGAGCCCCAGGCGTAATTTTGGATCGTGTTTTTAAGTAATCCGATACTCGGCATTTTCTCTCCTCTGCTTGGAACGAGTTTTAATAACTAAAAAAATTTATGTTTTTCTCAAAATGGACGATATAAGAAGATGAGTCCGTTGACGCTTCATATGACTTTTTCATATCGTCTGCCTCCAAAGAAATAATTTGTAAAATACTGATTTCTTGACGAATACCAATAATTATAATAAGATGATGAAATCAGCGCATAACAACGGTCTTTTCAATCCACCCGGCCGAGGATCTTTAAACATATTAACCAATAGTCTGAATTTCAAGCTTATAAACCAAAATGATCGTAATTGAATCAGCTGGCATTACTGACAGGGGTAAAAAGCGACAGGGAAATGAAGATGCCCTGTTTCTGGAAGATTCTCTGGGATTTTATGTGGTCGCTGACGGAATGGGAGGCCATCTGGCCGGTGAGGTCGCGAGCAGGCTGGTGGTCGAAACCATCGGAGACTACATCAAAAGCTGCCAAGAAAATGCTGACAACGAAAATCCCATTTATTGCGATGAAACCCTCTCTAAAGAAGCCAATCGTCTTCTTACCGGGATCCATTTGTCAAATAAAGCCGTCCATGAGGCCGCCCGTGACAACAGCTCCTATCGGGGGATGGGCTCTACAGTTTCCGCCGTCTATTTTACCGATGGTACGCTCATTGCGGCCAATGTTGGTGACAGCCCGATTTATCTCATTCGTGACGGCCAAGTCAAGCTGTTGTCGGTGCCCCATACCGTGATCGCCGAACAGGCAGCCCTTAATCCGGAAAACGCCGACCGACTGGGAAAGGAATTCAGGCACGTGTTGACCCGCGCCATGGGTACAGATGAGAGCGTACAAGCAGATATTTTTGAAATCCAATGTTTTAAAAATGATACCCTGGTAATTAGCTCCGATGGTCTGAGCGACAAGGCATCGCCGGAAGAAATCCTGACGCTGGTCAACGGCAATGGATCGGATGCGGCCTGCCGGAGGCTTGTGGATCTGGCCAATGAACGCGGCGGTGATGATAATATCACCGCGATTGTGCTGAAGGTCAAAACAGTCAAAAAAATACCCATGAAACTCGAGCGCTTTATAG
>JAFDDW010000610.1 GCA_019310665.1 Deltaproteobacteria bacterium | reverse complement strand
GAAGTATTTGTCACCGATGACGGCGCTGAAACAGATCTTGATCTCGGGCACTATGAGCGGTTTACCCATGCCAAATTAGGACAGAAAAATAATTTTACCACCGGTAAAATATATCACTCCGTGATCACCAAAGAGCGCCGGGGAGATTATCTCGGGGGAACGATCCAGGTAATCCCGCACATCACCGATGAGATAAAAAATAGTATCAAGCTGGCTGCCAACGGTGTTGATATTGTTATTGTTGAGATCGGCGGTACCATTGGAGATATTGAGAGCCTGCCTTTTCTGGAAGCCATACGGCAGTTTAGGGCCGATGTGGGCAAAGACAACGCCCTTTACATCCATCTGACCCTGGTGCCTTATATCGGCACTGCCGGGGAGGTTAAAACCAAACCGACCCAGCACAGCGTTAAAGAACTGCGCAGCATTGGAATTCAGCCCGATATTCTACTATGCCGCACCGACCGGTATCTATCCAATGACATTAAATCGAAAATCAGCCTTTTTTGCGATGTCGGCATTGACGCCGTGGTCACCGCCAAAGATGTGGAATGCATTTATGAAGTTCCGCTGGTGTTCCACAAGGAAGGGTTGGACAGCAAGATTGTCGAATTGCTCAAAATATGGACCCGGGCCCCCAGGCTTGAGGCCTGGTCGGAACTGGTTCAGAAAATCCAAAACGCCACGGAATCCGTTACCATCGCCATCGTCGGAAAGTACGTTGATCTCACCGAATCATATAAAAGCCTGAACGAAGCCTTATATCATGGCGGCGCGGCCAATGATAGTAAGGTGAATCTTGTGTTTGTGGATTCAGAGAAAATAGAAGATGGATCATGCAGTGAAATGCTGGCGGATGCCGACGGTGTGCTGGTACCCGGTGGGTTCGGCATCCGGGGAATTGAGGGCAAAATATGCGCGGCCAACTATGCCCGGGTAAATAAAATACCCTATTTGGGCATATGCCTGGGGATGCAGATTGCGGTTGTTGAATTTGCGCGCAATGTGGCCGGCCTGGCCCAGGCCAACAGTTCCGAGTTTAATGAGCTCACACCGGATGCGGTCATTTACCTGATGCTGGAATGGTTTGATGAGAAAGCGGGCGCGACCCAGCGACGGGATGAAAACTCCGACAAAGGGGCCACCATGCGCCTGGGGGCTTATCCCTGCCGTTTGACCAAAGATACCTTTGCTTACCAAGCATACGGCGTAGAAGACATTTCCGAGCGTCACCGCCACCGTTACGAATTCAACAATGATTACAAGGAGCGGCTGGTTGAAAAGGGGCTGGTGGTCAGCGGCGCCTCGCCGACCGGGGACCTGGTTGAGATTATCGAGATCAAGGACCATCCCTGGTTTTTAGGATGCCAGTTCCATCCGGAATTCAAATCGCGTCCGATGAATCCGCATCCGCTTTTCAGGGATTTTATCAAAGCGGCGCTGGCGTATTCTAAAACGCGGATACGTTAGTTGCTGGACCGAGAGGATCTTCACCCGCGTGGGGCAGTATAGTGGGTCTCTATTAAGGTGTAAATGCCTAAAATGAATGTGTCGTTTCTCTCCATCGATTTTAATTAAATTGGCAGAATACCTTAATTTTAGGCATTTTAGTGCATTTTAGGCATTTATAATAGCAGCCTAAAGGTGGCCTGACGCTGCTATTGCGTGGCTGCTTTGGCTTTCCCGGCCTTCAGCTCCTCGTTGATGACCGCCTCCATGTTCTTCATGCTGCGTTTCTTCCTAAACTGTTTGCCATTGATAAAAACCGTTGGTGTTCCTCTGACTCCCAGGCGGATGCCTTCTTCGTAATCCTGTCGGACCCGTGCTGCCTCGACGGGACTCTTTGTGTCTTCGTTGAATTTGGTCTGATCCAGATTGAGTTGTTTAACGATTTCCTGAATTTTTTGATCGTTGAGGCGATTGTAATTTTTAAACAGCTCATCGTGAAATTCCCAGAATTTGCCCTGTTGGCCGGCTGCCAGAGCCGCCATGGCTGACGTAAAGGCATATTTATGACTTCGAATGGGAAAATTCTTGAAAACAACTCTCAGTTCGGTCGGGTATTTCTCGAGCAACTGCTCGAGTAGGGGCACAAGCCGCGCGCAGTACGCTCATTGAAAATCGCTGAACACTGTAAGAACGACCGGTGCGTCCGTGCGGCCTTTCGATGGTGAGCCCACCACATTGATTTTGCGAATAAAGTTCAGGGCGATAATTTCCACAGTTTGATTTTGCCGACTGGTGGCAAATAGCTGTTCTCCGCTGGGACCGACTCTGATTTGATCAACATGGACACCGACCTTGATGGTATCGTCTAATTTACCCTCACGGTCATAAATAAGGACATTACCGTTGCCGGTAAGGACGAAAATCGTACTGCCGTTAGGGGAAACGGCCACATCGACAGGCGGCTCCCCGGTTTTAAGCGTTTTTTGAATACTCCATTCGACCTTAGCACCCACATGAGATGGAACTGCTAAAAGCAATACAATTGCAAAACCCACAAATGATTTACTATAAGTTGTGAACATTAAGAACTCCTTCAGCTCGTATTTTTTTCATTAGTCGTAACCAGCTATTTAAGCATAAGTCCGGCATTTAGACAACTATTTCATGCCAGGGTTTTTCGTATTGCCAACAAGTTGCAAGGGATA
>JAFDDW010000609.1 GCA_019310665.1 Deltaproteobacteria bacterium | reverse complement strand
AACTGAAACGGCGTTAGCTTGGATTTTAGGGCCAGCACAGCCCCGGTGATTTCGTCAACGGTTTCTCCTTTCATCCGCAGGGCGGATAAAAAGGCACCCACCTGGGCCGGGGTGGTTTCCCCCGCCAGGATGTCCAGCATGGTAATTTCCATTTCTGATTCCGTCAGGTCATTGCCTCGAACGATCTTGTTAATAGCCTCTTTGATCATCATTTCTCCTCCTGGTGTATTATTAAGCGTTTCGGGTTTCCCAAAAACAAAAACCGCAGGCATTCTCGGCCGCGGCTTTTCGAAATCGAATAATAAAAAAGCCGCAGGCTTTGGAAACGGCCCACGGCTTTTATGTTATTTCATATGATCTGACTGCTTATGGCGGGCACGCCTCCCTTAGGAAGTTGCGCCACCACCAGTATCCTTCAATATAAAAATTTTTGTGATTCGTTAAGTTCATAAAATCTTTCTAAATCAACCGTGCCGTGCTGTCAAGCAAAATATTTGGCAGTCAGCTTGCACACCTTCCTGTTCTTGACACCCCGACTCAATCCCCTTATCTTGTGCTGAACCTTTGAACTCAACAAACTCAGTAAATCCAATGAACCCAATCAACTCAATAAACTCAATAAACCCAATGAACTTAATTAACTCACACACCCAAGGCGAATAAACATGCGAAGACTAGCGATAGCAGCATTTTTGATTCTGGTATTTTCTATCACCGGTTGCACGGCTCCCAAAATCCGGCTTTTTCCGAGCCAGGCGGATCCACTCAGAGAGTTCACCCTGGAAGGAGAGTCAGAGCCGAAGATTCTGATTGTTCCAATACGGGGGGTGATATCAAACGCACCCAAGGAGGGATTTATCCGCACGCGACCGAGCATCGTGCAGGAGGTTGTTTCTCAGCTCCGGCGGGCGGAAGAAGATGAGAAGATCAAAGCGGTAATTTTAACAATTGACTCACCCGGCGGCTCCGTAACCGCCAGTGATATCCTTTACAGTGAGATTGCGGCTTTCAAAAACCGCACGGGGGCCACGGTGGTGGTGGCCATGATGGGAGTGGCCGCCTCGGGGGGGTATTACATTGCCCTGCCGGCCGATTACATTCTGGCACACCCCACGACGTTGACGGGTTCCATCGGCGTAATTTTTGCGCGACCGAAAGTGACCGGTCTCATGGAAAAAATCGGCGTCGCCGTTGAAGTCAATAAATCCGGGGCAGACAAAGATATGGGGTCTCCCTTCCGGCAGACATCGGCCGCAGAGGAAAAAATATTTCAGGATCTGACTGATCGGTTGGGTGTAAGATTCGTTGATTTAGTGGCCCGGCATCGCAAACTCGAACCTGAAGTGGTTGCCCAAATTTCCACCGCACGGGTTTATCTGGCCAATGAAGCCCTCGAGTTGGGCCTGGTGGATGAAATCGGATATCTAGAAAATGCCGTACGCCAGGCCAAAAAGCTGGCCGGACTTGCCGAAGATGCCAAAGTGGTGGTTTATCGCCGCACCGAATATCCGGATGATAACATATACAACACATCCACCCGTTATGGCGGCGGCAAGGTATCGCTCATCTCCATGGAGCTTCCCGGCTCCCTGAACCACATTCAAACCGGCTTCTACTATCTGTGGCCGGCAGCGATGATGGCGGAATAAAGCGATTTTAGATTTTGGATTTCGGAATGTGACTCAAGTTACAAGGAATAAGCTTTCAAGGTGTACAACAAAAAGAGGAATTCATCTATTTTATACCTCAAACCTTATACCCTGCTTGAACCTTTTCTATCGACCAACCGGTAACAGCGACTAGGTAGCGGCAGGCAGATAAAAGAAGAAGAGGAGAAAATGGGTATGTCAAGTTACAAAATCGCGGTGATTCCCGGTGAAGGGATCGGCAAAGAGGTAGTTCCGGAGGGCATCCGGGTGCTCGAAGCCGCCGGGCGGCGGTTTGAGATTAATTTCCAATGGAATGAGTTTCCCTGGAGCTGTGAAACCTATAAATCTTCCGGTCGTATGATGCCTGAAGACGGAATCGAACAGCTTCGCAACTATGACGCAATCTTTCTGGGTGCGGTAGGATTTCCCGGTGTGCCGGATCACGTGTCACTCTGGGGTCTTTTGATACCCATCAGGCGGCAAATGCAGCAATATATCAATATTCGCCCCGTACACATGTTCAAAGGCATGGTGTCGCCCTTGCGCGATCGGGGACCCGAGGACATTGATTTTTGGGTGGTGCGCGAGAACAACGAGGGTGAATATTCGGAGATCGGGGGACGCCTTTATTCCGGGACCGAGGCCGAAATGGTGGTACAGGAATCGGTATTTACCCGCCTGGGAGTCGACCGGGTTTTGCGTTATGCGTTTGATCTGGCCATGACGCGGGATGCCAGGCACGTCACCTCCGCCACCAAGTCAAACGGCATCATTCACACTATGCCTTTCTGGGACGAGCGCTTTGCCGCCATTGCCCGGGAGTATCCCGACATCCGGATTGATAAATTTCACGTCGATATTCTGACCGCAAATTTTGTCCTGCACCCCGACTGGTTTGATGTGGTGGTGGGCAGCAACCTCTTCGGTGATATCCTTTCCGATCTGGGTCCGGCCGTAGCCGGCACCATCGGCATCGCCCCATCCGCCAATATCAATCCGACCCGCGA
>JAFDDW010000608.1 GCA_019310665.1 Deltaproteobacteria bacterium | reverse complement strand
GTAGTGGGAGAATTGTCCGGATCGGATATTAATATCATCGGTATCGGAACCCATCCTTCCATCGGGTTGCGCAAAGGCGTCGTCATTAATATCGAGTCAACGGTAGATTCAATCAAAAAGGCGGTCGAAGAAGCGGAACTCATGGCCGGTTGTGAGATCTCTACCGTATGCGCCGGAATTGCCGGCGGACATATTACCGGTTTTAACAGCCGCGGAATTGTGGCCATCAAAGGATCGGAAATCACCCAAAACGATGTTGAACGGGTCATCGATGCCGCCCGGGCAGTGGCGATTCCCATGGACCGTGAAGTCATCCACGTCCTGCCCCAGGAATTTATGGTTGATGACGAATCGGGGATTCAAAACCCGGTCGGCATGGCGGGCGTTCGGCTGGAGGCCAAAATTCACATCGTAACCGGTGCGGTGGCATCGGCCCACAATCTCGTTAAGTGCGCCAATCGTTCCGGACTCGATGTCAGCGATATTGTCCTGGAATCCCTGGCTTCGGGTGAAGCTGTGCTGACCGATGAGGAAAAGCAGCTGGGTACCGCCCTGCTGGATCTTGGCGGCGGAACCACCGACCTGGCAGTTTTTTCAGGAAAAAATATCAAGCACACATTTGTTTTGGCTTTAGGCGGCAACAACCTGACCAACGATATTGCCATTGGTTTGCGGGCGCCTCAGGCCGAGGCCGAAAAAATTAAAAAGAAATACGGCACCTGCATCGCCAGCAGCATCAGCAGCGATGAGACCATCGAGGTTCCGGGCATGGGTGGACGCGAATCCCGTAAGCTTCCGCGCCAGATTCTGGGAGAAATTCTTGAACCGCGATTGGAAGAAATCTTCGAGTTAATTTACCGGGAAATCTATCGGGCCCGCATGGAGAATACCATAACTTCCGGAGTCGTTTTAAGCGGCGGAACTTCGCTGCTGGATGGTGTCGCGGAAGTCGCAGAATCTATTTTCAATTTACCCACCCGCCTGGGAAAACCCCAGGGCATCAAAGGCCTGGTGGATGTGGTCAACAACCCCATGTACGCCACCGGCGTGGGATTGGTTTTATTCGCCGCACGCCACCGGGATGCGAAAAAGTTCAGAATTCGGGATAACAACATCTTCAATCGGCTAATGACCCGGATGAAGCGGTGGTTTCAGGAGGTAGTGTGAAGAAATGCCTAAAATTTAAAGTGCCTAAAATGCCTAAAATTAAGGAATTGTATCTATTTTAAACAGTAAGCAAAAGACAGAGGCTCTTGAATTCGGAAGTCGGAATGCGGAATAAAAGTGAACAACTATTAACCAATAACTCAAACCGGTAGGAGGGCAAAAAATGTTTACCTATGTTGACAATGAAAAATCGGCCAAGATCAAAGTAATCGGCGTCGGGGGTGCGGGCGGTAATGCCATCAACAACATGATCGCATCCAATCTTCAGGGCGTAAAGTTTATCGCAGCCAACACGGATGCCCAGGCCCTTGAAATCTCCAAAGCCTCGATCCGGATTCAGCTGGGTGAAGGGATTACCGAAGGACTGGGAGCCGGTGCCAATCCCCAGGTCGGAAGGGATGCGGCCCTTGAAAACGAAGAGGACCTCAGGGAAGCACTGGCAGACAGCCACATGGTATTTATTACGGCCGGATTCGGTGGTGGAACCGGCACCGGCGCTGCCCCGGTAATCGCTGAAATATGCAAAGATCTTGGGGCGTTGACGGTGGCGGTGGTTACCAGACCATTTTCCTTCGAGGGCAAAAAACGCTCCAAACAGGCCGAAAGCGGAATTGAGGCCTTGAAGAAAGTCGTCGATACGGCCATTACGATTCCCAACGACCGCCTCAGGGGTCTGGCATCTAAAAAAGCAACCCTGATGGAGATGTTCGTGAGGGCCGATGAAATCCTGCTGCATTCGGTTAAAGGTATTACGGATCTGATCATGATGCCGGGTGTGGTCAATCTGGATTTTGCCGATGTGAGAACCACCATGTCCAAAGCCGGTCTGGCCCTGATGGGAATCGGAATTTCATCCGGTGAAAATCGAGCGGTCGAAGCTGCCGGAAAGGCGATCTCCCATCCGCTGCTGGAAGACATCCCCATCAAAGGGGCCCGGGGTGTTTTGATGAACATCACCGCCAGCAGTGACATGGAATTTGAGGAGGTTGCCGAAGCTTCTGAATTCATTCATGGCGAAGTGGGGGAGGATGCAGAGATATTCTGGGGCACTTCGGTGGACGACAGTCTGGGCGATGAAATGAGAGTCACCGTGATCGCCACCGGCATCGGCAAAGAACCCGATACGGTTGAACAGATATCCGAACCGCTCAGAGGCAAGGTCAGAGACATCACGCCCAGCGATCTGGAGAACATTGTAGATTACGACGAACCGACTTTCATCCGTCATAAAAAAGCCGTCGGGGAATCTTCAGGAGCTATTTACAGAGGCACCAGCGGAATGATCGTCAGCGACACCGAGCTGGATGTCCCCACGTTTTTGAGAAGAAAAGCGGATTAGAGCCGTCCGTTGTCTATTGTCAGTTGTCCGTGGTATTTGAACGGAAGGAATGCTTATGGTCACCGTTGAGCTTTGCCTATTGCAGACAACATAAAAACTGCAGTTGACTCGAAATATAAAAGCCTCATTATGAACTTAGTTCGCTTCGCTCACAATT
>JAFDDW010000607.1 GCA_019310665.1 Deltaproteobacteria bacterium | reverse complement strand
ATTTTTTCATCAGGCAGGAGAACAAAGCTGACGCCGACCGCCCCGCCTTCAAGACTGATGGCCATAAACTGGGCATCTTTTGGTTGGCCGCCTTTATAGAAAGGCGGAAAAAAAATATCTGCTATTGGCGGAAGGGTAAATTTTGTCGCTAATTCCGTAATCATCTTTTTGAATTCATCTTTTAGACTCATTGCAACCCCTCTAATTAATCGATATATTATACTCTCTTACCCCAATTGAGCGTTTTTTGGCTCAATCAGGGTCTTACTCATTTTCTTTTCCGCTTTGAAATATCGTGCAAACTGATATAAAATGATCAAATCCCGGGTATTATAACCCATCGTATGGAAGTTGAATTGACCTAGATCAAAAGAGGATTTTAAATGGCCAGGCCATGGCGGATAGTTGACAGTGTCGATACCGATGAGGGACTTCTCGATCTTCGGCAGAGGGGCGAGACGGATTTTCTTATAACCATTGATCGTCGGGTGCTGATGAACTCCTCGGCCAACATGTCCGAGATAGTTTTGGCGGAGCTGGCTTGTGAGTCCCTGAAGAATAAAAAGAATCCCAGGGTGCTGGTGGGCGGCCTGGGCATGGGTTTCACCCTGAAGGCGGCCATTGATAATCTCCCGGCTGATGCCGAGGTCGTGGTGGCTGAACTGAACCCGATAATGGTCAAATGGTGCCGGGGGCCGATTGCCCATTTTAGCGGCGGGGCAGTTGACGACCCGCGGGTCAAGCTTGTGATTGATGATGTGGCCGCGGTCATTCGTTATGCGGCAATCAAGGGCAAGGGAAATCGTTTTGATGCCATAATTCTGGACCTGTACGAAGGTCCTCATCAGGGGGCCCCGGGCAGAGGAGAGTATCTGTACGGCGATGTGGCGCTGGAGTTAAGCAGTTCCGCCTTGAAGGCGGGCGGGGTCTTTGCGGTTTGGTCCGAAGATCCGGACAAGGCCTTTGAAAAACGTTTGAAAGCTGCCAGGTTCTCCGTTAACCGCCAACGCCCCGGCCGGGGCGGTCGCAGACATGTGGTTTATATTGCCAAAAAAACGTCCGGATCTCAAGCCGGCGGATCCGGCAAAACCAGACCCGCCGGTCGAAAACCCCACAAAAATAGATCAAGATAAGCGGTGGTCTGGCGCTTGTTGAATTTGTTGTCCCCCATACTGCCGACCTGGACCACTATCGGCTCCAGGCTTCCAGTTGCGACACGTCAGCCCGCAGCCTTGTTAACGTTTCAGGGGAGTTGAACAGTTTCCGGCACAGTTGGCATTTACTATAGGTTATGATCTCGCGTGCCCTCATACCGGTAAAGGATGCGATATTTGTTATCCCCATGGTTCTAATGAGGTTGTGCAACCGGTCTGTTTCACTTTTAGTAAAAAGCTGTTCCAGCGTATTGTCGTTCAGGTTCCCAAGGTAAAAAAAGTTTGTTTCCGGGAAATGGCTGCCCGCATCGCAACAGGCGTACATGTCAAAGTCCGGAGTAAGATAGGGGTTCATGTCGCAGCAGTTTGCCTGATAATCGGTCAGAATACGCCTGGGTTGGAAAGACTCGGCACGACCGGCATAGATGACGGGTTCGGGGAAAAACGTGAGGCAGTGATTACGCAGAAACTGTTCATGCTGATCATCCTCTTTGGAAAAATCGGTAATAAATGAAATAAAATAATTTAACCCGATCTTCTGACAGCTGCGGGCCGCATTCAACACATTGTTCCGGTTTACATTTTTCTGGTGCCACCTTGAGTAACTCAATCTCAATTGGCACAGCCCATTATTTTTCAGTTCTGAAACAAGGTGGTCGGAAGACTCTGCTGTCTTGGCCCAAAAACTGTTGGTAACAATTCTTGTATATATTCCGATTTGTCGGCACAGTTTCACAAGCTCTGCAATCTTATTGAAATACAGAAACGGTTCACCAGCTGAAAAACTTATTCCGCCGACACCGGCCTGGGCCATCTCGACAATGACCTCTTTGGCCTTATCATGATCCATCTTCCTGCCGGCAGGAAGGTCTTCCGTGGCCACGCAGTGCTCGCACCTGATATTGCATCTGGTTGAGTATCCAAAAGCTAATTTGCGCATATTTAATAATAATCCTCATAAATCAACATTTTTGCGATCCTTGTTAATACCACAGCCACAGGACCCGCGGTCCGCTGCCATGGTTTTACCTCAAATGAGCTCAATTAACAGTGCTTGAAAATCATGCGGGAAAGTAAACTGGCAGAAAGAGAAGGGTAAAATGATGTCGGTTTTATTTTCTGAAGAAAGCATACAGCCGTTCGTGCTCAGCATTCATTTCAATCCGGCCGCAATGCAACACAACTGCCTTCGCCCTGTGCCAAAAGATGCCGTTTGTGGATGGACATCAGGGATTCATTTCATAGGCCCCATCCAGCACCGCAATATGTTTTTCCCAGACCCGGTTAAACCTTTCCAGGTCCTTTACCGGCTTTTTGATCATTTGCAGGCACAGTTTCATCCCGGACCATGAAGTCAAAAATCTGATCCATGATATCATCTTCCACGACCTCGATTTTCGCTTTTTCAATGAGAAGCTGGCCGTAGGTCACCAGGGTAAAAAGCTCGCCCAGGTTAAGGAGAAAGTCAATGTCCTTGGCCTGCTCTTTGCTCGGCGTGGCCGTGAGCAGAAACTCCTTGAGCACTTCAATCTGCTCCTTGAAGATATTCAAGTTGGGCAGGTCCAGGCTGTTGTAAGCCAGGGCACTGTCGTGAAACTGAATCTTTCCGAGCCCCCGGGTCGCCCCCTGCTTAAAAAGAAAATCATCGTTGGTCGGGTCATCTCTTTTGGGAATTTCCGGGAATTTCCCGGGGTTGAAAAAGTAATTGG
>JAFDDW010000606.1 GCA_019310665.1 Deltaproteobacteria bacterium | reverse complement strand
AATAACTGGCGCTAATGGGGCTTCGCCCCATTGTCTGGACTCCCGCATCCGGAAAATGCTCATTCCGGGCGCCTTCTTTTTTTTGGCCTCGATAGCCGTCTCAGTCCTTTCAATGGAATCCGAGATTCTCCTCTCGCCGCCCGGTCTAAGACTCATTAGAGACCCGTCCCTTGTGATCCCTGCTGATTTCCATTATGCCAACCGGTTGATAAAGCTTCCGGCTTATCGTGACCCTTCAGGTAACCCGGCAACCGGTTGGGCGGTTAAATTTGTTGATACCCGCCGGTTTGCAAGTGACCAGAGTGCCTGGATTTTTTTCCGGAATTCAGATTTGCAGCGATCCAGTTCAATGCGCAAGGAAGGGCACCAGGGAGCTTTCCGATTCTGGCCTGTCGGAACGACCCTTATCATTGAAATCTACCAGGGGAATGGATTTCAGAAAGAAAATGAAAAATTGATTGAAATCGCTGCTATGTCAAAAATAAAAGCGGATAGGAATTCATTTTCCAAAGCCTTCTATCCCGTAAACTGGACCTATGCCAGATTTAATCCGGATGGGAATCCCTTCATTACGTCTGCAAAAGTGCGCGAATGCCATCAATGCCACAGCATTGCATTTCATTTGACAGGAGACCTGATTTTCACCCTTTTCCCATAGAACTGTTTCTATTATGTGATTGCAGACCTCGTAATTCAGCTTGGAAAAATAGCTGTGACTCTTTACCTATCGCGGGATTGAATCGAAATTGGACACTGGTACTCAGGAGTCAGCCCAGCCGCTGACAAAAAAAAGCGGCCAGTCTAATCTTAAAAGAAACTTCGTCCTTGGCTAGTTTCATCTGACAGGAAAAATAAAAAATGAACATCGAACATTGAACGCCGAATCCACCAGAGGCGGACTGTAAGCATCGAATAATGTATTCTGCCCGTCGTGAGCTTTTGTGTCGAACGGTCTATTTTATAAAAAAGACCGAGCGTAGCGATTCCACCCTTCGACATTCGATATTCTGCGGTTCTGCGGTTCGCTTTTAATGTTTCATACAAAGCCTACTCTTTTCATATTTAAGCGCCGACAGTTTACTTGGGTGAATCTATGTCTTTCCTTCCATCAGAGGGCGAGAAAATAAGACGATATCGGATCCTGCCATGGCTTCATTTCTCGGCGGCTATTCTGGTGGTTGTTACCAACGCACTTTTTTCGGCGGTTCACAGCCCCCTGGGCCAGGAAATTTCAGCGGGTGAAAGCCCGGGATTTGCTTGGATTCGTGCCAATATCACCATGTGGTTGGGATTTGGCCTGGTTTATCTGATTCTGATGTGTTGGATACAACTGCGGCAGATGCGGCAATCATCATTTGAGGCTGACAGATGGCTGCCCTTTTGGGTCTGTCTTCAAGTCCTCAGTATTGCTGCCATTGCGCTGCTGCTTTTTTCCCAACAGACAGACTTCCTGCCTTTAGTTTATGCCGTCCTGTTGATATCCATTCTTATTCAGGGGATTATTGCCTTCCGGCGTCTGGGTTTACCTGACTTCGATCATCAACCGCTGACGTTCCAAAAACCTGCCGTAAATGCGGGCCTTTTTCTTATTCTGCTGTTTATTTTTGGCGCCGCCATATCTCTTCTCGACCCTTCCTGGCGTCGATTGGCGGATCAAATCGTGCTGGACTCGAATTTTGAATCCCACTTGAGATATGTTTTTCCCGCGCTATTGTCCGGGATTACCAGTGTCTGGCTCGGAATCGGCATGCTCATCATTATAATTGGCATCCGCCGCTTGTTTCTTAAATTATACGCAAACAAAGATTTTGGAATACTATATTTCCTGATATTTTTTTCTTTAGTCGTGTTTTTTACGGGTTTTCTTTTCATCACCCTTTATTATGCAATACCCTGGCAGATCAACAATCTAGATCTAAAATCGACGGTATGGCAGCTATTTATTTTTTTGAGTGTTTCAGGGGGAATCGTATTTTCAAGTGTTTTTTACAGGATTATTCCTCACATACCTCAACCTGAAAAAACCAGCCTGATTGGTATCATTTCACTAACCTTCGGGGCTGCCATCCTTTTTCCGATTACCTGGCTGTTGACCTGCCGGCCAAAAACAAAAATATGCTGGCAATTGCTTTTGATTTCTGCCCTGGCCGCATGCGGTTTCATCGGCTATGTGGTTTTATTCGGTGATCTGTTTAATCCATGGTTTACGACTTTTTCCTATCTCAAAGGGGCCATATTAAAAATTATATCTTTGGGTGCTGCCGGAACAGCTCTGTTGCTGATAGAACAGCTTTTTGCTCTAAAGTCCGGTGCACCGTCTAATCTTCGCCGACGGGGGGCTGCCCTGGCAATTACAGCAGCTCTTGGATTTTTACCATTTTATGCCCTCGGAAAGTATCCTGAGGTCAAGGTCGTCGTGCTTCAATTCAACGAACTCACCCGGGTGGATACAACATTTGCCAGAGAGTTTGCGAACGCCCTGGGATTTGGTAAATGGATTAATCTCGGGCAACGTCCACCTCAAAACAGCAGCCCTCATCCGTGGCCCCAACCCTGGAAACTGAGCAAATCCCATCCCTCACTTCTGCCCCAAGGTTTCAATTTGCTGGTCATTGTCGTGGATGCCCTACGGGGTGATGCCTTTCATTCCGCCGGTTACCACCGCA
>JAFDDW010000605.1 GCA_019310665.1 Deltaproteobacteria bacterium | reverse complement strand
CCAGGAAGGAACCCGGCTGCCCTCTATTTCACCGGAAACGATGAAATAGGTCAGGGCGAAATTAGTGGTCACCAGCACCGGTGAATTTTCATCCGGATTGTTGATTTCGTAAATGCCTTCGGTAACCGTCATGGGCCGCTGGGGGTCGGTGAAAATATTCAACCGTTCCAGCAAGAGGGGGAACAAACTTTCACCGCTAAAATCGGAAAGAACGACGATACCGCCGTACTTGGCAATAAAGGTCCCGGCGATGAGAGTCTCCATATCCAGGTTGGATGCCATTTCACAGGGAAAGGTAATGCTCGGAAAACCCAGCGCACGACTTCCATCTTTAAGCGCCGCCCGCCTTAAGGCGATCTGGTCTTGATGGGATTGTTTGATTTCCCTGGAACCCGGATCAACCACCAGGTCTTTGAGGCCCGCTGCCATGAGTTTTTCAGTCAGAGGAATGAGGCCCTCGACGGAGTCCGCTCTGACGGCCAGGGGCAGGTCATTTTCTTTGGCCAGGGCGCCATACTCGTCAACGTTGGCTTCGGTTGCCGCATACATCAAGGGTCTTTTGAACTTACAGGCTTCAATACCGGCTTTCATTACACCGGCTTCTTCGGTCATCAAGGCCAGATTGAATTCGGAAGTTTCGGCAATCTTTTTGGCGGCTTTGGCAAATGCCGCGCTGTCCCCGCCGGCGTCTTTGAGCACAATCAATTCCGGTCTGAGGTTTAAGCCGACTCTCTCGAACTGGAACGCATTCCAGGCCTTGAGTTTGGTTTCAAGGTCTGCTTCGGCGATGTCGGATCCCACGACAGCTGCCAGCAGCGTCTGATTATAGAAGGTTTTCTCATGCCGGTACTGGACGGTTTCACCACCGGTGACAGCGGCCCTTACGCCTTTGCCGATGGCCACCGGACGGATCGGCGGCGCCGATGCTTCCGACAATTTCTCTCTGGCCTCATCGGAAACATAAGGACAGGCGTCCAACTCGGCCTTGCCGGAAGCCAGATTCATGGCAAAGGCCAGGCAGGTGGGAACCCCGCATTCTTTGCAGTTGGTTTTCGGCAGGAGTTTGAAAATCTGTATACCCGTTAATGCCATTTTTATCTCCTTCGTATCGTGTTACGAGTTTCGAGTTACGTGTTTCGGGTTACGCGTTACGGGTTGCGTGTTGCGCGTTACGAGCTTCGTGTTACGCGTTTCGAGTTACGGGTTGCGCGTTACGTGTATCGTGTTACGCGTTACGGGTTTCGTGTTACGGGTTACGCGGTTCGTGTTACGCGTTACGGGTTTCGCGTTTCGCGGTTCGGGTTACGGGGTCTGAACTGCCGAGCACATGCTGATTCCTCAAACACGCAACTCGTAACCCGCAACCCGTAACCGCAACCCGCTACTCACATTCGCATCTTTTCAATCCGAAATCCCAAATCCGAAATCCCAAATCGAAAGACTCGCAACTCGTAACCCGTATCTATCAAATGATCGGATCCATCTCCAGGGCCGGATGCTTTTTCTCTTTCAAAAAGGACATAATTTCTTCCTCGGTGACACCCACGGTTTCGTCGGCAATCCGGTCAAACAAATCGGGAATTCCGATCTCTTTACCCCGTTTGAGGATCCGCTCCTTGATCTCTTCTTTGAGAATTTTGGGCATCCAGACCATCCGGGCCAGACCGCCGTCGCCGACGATGAACTTGCCCTGGGTGATGTTGAACTTGGAATGACCCACAAAACCCGGAGAAGAGGCACCCCCACCCATGACCCCGGCCAGGGTGGTAAACTTCATGCCGCAGGGGGTCTCGCCCATGTAATCGCGGCTGACCGTCATCACGCCATTGCAAGCGGGCAGCATGGCGGCAATGCACTCGCAGCATCCGCAGGTGGTCATGGGATCGATTACCATGGAGTAGAAGTTATAGTGGGTAACCGCCCCCCGGGAGGCCTTGTATATAAAGTCATTGACGCCTTTCCACTGGCCCAGTACAGGATCGATACACTCACCCTTTTCTATGGGCTGGTTCGGGCCGGTGGGATTAATTTCAAAAGAGGCCTTGCAGTCCATCCAGTTGTAAGCGCCGCACAATCCGGTTCGCTCGGGGCTGACCGAACACACGTGATTGGGGGCAAAGGACTGACACAGGGTGCAGGAATAATAAGTTTCCACATCCTCGTCGGTCATATTTTCCACCCGCTCGTCGCGCTTCTTGTACTCGCCCCGGGCCCGTTTGGTCAGCTCATCCACATCTTTTTTGTTGGTGTACAGGGTGATCTGGACCTTGTCGAGGATGCTTCCGAAATCCTGGTGAAACTTGGCATGCAGAACAACCCCGATGTCTTTGAGGGTAAAGCCCTTTTCTATGGCGGCCTTGCCGACGCGAATCCAGGCGATATCCCGCTGACCGATATGCATGATCCCCTGAATGTAATTGATCAGGTGATGGATCTGGCGTTCGATGATCGGCTCGAAGTCCGTCTGGAACTCGCGGCCGGCCACCTGGACATAGATGCCCAGGGGGAAGGTTTCGCCCGCTTTGACTTCAGTGATATCGGGGCCGACGACCTCAACCTTGCCGTCATCGATATCGTTCATCTCGGCCATTTTGGTCAGTTCGGTGCACTGGCTCTTGCCGCCGCCGCATTGGGCGTGAAGGTCCGCGCCGCGCACACGCTCACCC
>JAFDDW010000604.1 GCA_019310665.1 Deltaproteobacteria bacterium | reverse complement strand
ACCCTGGCGGCCAGCAATGTCGCCGGATTGCTGACGGGTTATCCGGTCTGGAACCAAACGGACATTTTGCCATTTCTGGAAACCAATGCGCCCAAAGCTGCACCGAGTATCGTCAATGCCGAAGCCTTGAACTTAACATTTTTCGAGGATAGTTGATCATAAGGTAATTATTTTTTAGGCATAAATTCACCGCCCGTTCGCATGCGCTCACTCAAGACGCTGAGAACGCAAAGATGTTATTTTCGTGATTTTCCGCCAAAGGCGGTAGCTTTTTATGTTTTCCGGCGTCTCAGCGGAAAACATAAACTAAAATAAACTCTGCGCTCTTTGCGCCTCTGCGGTGATTATTTCTTGTTGCGATAAAAGAGCACTATGTCTATTCAACTATTTTGCTAATCAATTATGATGGGAGGAAAAATGAAAATAGCAAAACGTGTCGATCGTTTGGGTACCGAAACGGCCTTTGCCGTCTCCGCCAAGGCCGCCGCCTTTGCCGCCCGGGGAAACAAGGTCTATCCGTTTCACCTGGGAGACTTGAACCTCAAAACCCCGGCCAACGTTCTCGAGGCCGGCATCAAAGCCATGCGGGACGGCCATACCAACTATTGCCCCAATGCCGGTGTACCCCGGCTGCGCGAAATCCTGGCCGATGATATCGGCACCAGCCGCGCTGTTCAGTATTCCATGGAAAACGTGGCCATCCAGCCGGGCGGAAAGCCCACCATCAGCAAATTTTTCCTGACCATGATGAACCCGGGCGACGAGGTGCTTTACCCCAACCCGGGATATCCGATTTACGAATCTCAAATTGAGTTTCACGGCGGCAAAGCCGTGCCCTATGGCTACATCGAGGGCAAGGATAAATTCGACATCGACACGGATATGCTTGCCGACAGGATCACGCCCCGTACCAAACTGCTGGTGCTCAACGACCTGCAAAATCCCACCGGCGCTGAATGCTCATCCAAAGAGCTTGAAACGATTGCCGAACTGGTGCTCAAACACGATCTGTATGTGTTGTGTGATGAGGCCTATTTCGACATCCGTTACGGCGGTCAAAGCAAATCCCTGGTATCACTGCCCGGGATGCGTGAACGCTGCGTAATTTTGTATACGTTTTCCAAAAAGTTTGCCATGACCGGCTGGCGCCTGGGGGCCACCGTCGGCCCCAAAGAAATCATCGATGTCATCATCAAACTCAATGTCAACGAGGAGTCCTGTTCCAACCATTTTGTCCAGTATGCCGCCATCGAGGGCTTGACCGGTGACCAGACCGAAGCCAAACAAATTTTAACGACTCTCAAAGAACGGCGCGATACGACGGTAGATATTCTCAACACCATTGAAGGGGTGCACTGCCTGCGCCCCAACGCCACTTTTTACCTGTGGCCCAATGTCACCGGGGCCATGAAAAAAACGGGACTTGCCGACTACGACGATTTTCGCAAAACCGTGCTGCAGGAAACCGGGGTATCATTCTGCACCCGCCTGCACTTCGGCCGCCCCCTGGAAGGTGAAGACAACTTTTATATTCGCCTGGCCTATTCGGGCATCGAACCGGCGGAAATCAAGGAAGGGCTTGGTAAATTTAAGGAATTTATCGAAAGCTAATATAAAAGGTTTCAGTGTTCAGGTGTCAGCACCGCCGCTGGTTGCTGAAGCGGCCAGTGTGATCGAAAGAGAAACTCCAGCATGACAAATGTCGAATGTCGATTGACGAATGTCGAATTAAGGAATTCTTTCTATTTTATTTGTTAAAAAAAGAGCAAAGCGAAGCGACATCCACAATTCGTTCCGCCGAAGGCGGATCAATCATCATTCGTCATTCCATGAAGTCTCATACGAGTGTTCATTGTTCGGTGACTTTCCGTCGTCTAACCAACTAATTTATGAAAGCGCAGCAAGTCCCTCTTCCATTATGCCAAACCCTTTTTCCAGTTGCTCGTCAGTGATCACCAAGGGTGCCAGCACCCGGATGACGTTGCCGTAAGTTCCGCAAGCCAGAACCATCAAGCCCTTTTCTAAACAAAAACCGGCCAGCTGTTTGGCTTCATCCGCCGCGGGCTCCCGTTTTTCACCTTTGACCAATTCCAGGCCCAGCATGGCACCCAGGCCCCGGATCTCACCGATGATGCCAAACTGTTTCTGCCAGGTTTCAAAACGAGCTTTCAGCTTTTCACCCAGGGCCACGGATTTCTCCAGCATGTTTTCTTCCTCGAAAACTTCCAGCACCGCAAGACCGGCGGCACAGGCCACCGGGTTGCCGCCGTAGGTTCCACCCAAACCCCAGGCGTGCACGGCATCCATAATTTCCGCCCTGCCAACTACTGCTGCCAGGGGCATACCGGCCGCCAGACTTTTGGCCACGATGATCAGGTCCGGTTCCACCCCCCAGTGTTCGATGGCAAACATTTTGCCGGTGCGTCCCATCCCGCTTTGGATTTCATCGGCGATAAACAGAATGCCGTTATCGCGGCAGATTTTTACCAGCTCCTGGAAATACCCGAAAGGCGGGACAATAAAACCGCCTTCACCCTGAACCGGCTCGGCCACCACCGCCGCCACCGCTTCCGGGTTTACGTTGCTGATAAAAAAGTCATGCAATTTTTCCGGGCCGGCCACATCGCCAAACGGCATCCGGTAAATTTCAGGGGCAAAGGGTCCGAAACCG
>JAFDDW010000603.1 GCA_019310665.1 Deltaproteobacteria bacterium | reverse complement strand
CGATTTTTATAGGCTCGCCAGGTTCTCTCTATAAGCGATGCTTCAACCCGGCAGGGAGGGCACCAGGAGGCCCAGAAATTTATAACTACCGGCTTGCCCCTCAGGTCGGCCAGGGAAATCGTGGTTCCCTTGAAGGTCATCAGGATGAAGTCAGGTGCCGGCCGATTTACCATGGTGATGCCACTGAGACCGGTTATGGGTTGCTTGTTCAGCATGCCCCATACTAAAAGTCCCAAAAAGCCGACGATAACAAGCGCCGCAATTGTTAAAACTGATTTTCGAAGAAAAATCTGGGATTTCATATATCTCCTAAATCCTAACCGAGCCAAGCCGGGAAATGCCTAAAGTAAATGTATTCTATCTATTTTATGAAAATTAAAACTCACGCTAAGTTATCATTTCATTGGTCTGATTTCTGGCCTCCCATACTGCCGGCGTCAACGACTTATACGAAAGACGGAGCGAAGCGACCCCATAATTTTAGGCATTTTAGGCACTTTAGTGCATTTTAGGCATTCTGTTTTTGTCGTTCCATTCGGCATTTTTCTGCAACGTTTTTCTGATTTCATATATTTGACGGCTAAGGGCCTTTTGACTCCGGAAGAGCCTGAAAATGTATATAAAAATAATTGACCAGGTTATGCTGAAGGCCGCAAAAAGATAGATACTATTGTCCATTATAAATTCCTTTCGCTAGTTTCATGTCGTCCATGATTTCTTTGACTTCTTCGATATTAGTCTTTAACCGCTCTAATCTAATTCTGCTTATAAGCAGAGCGAAAAACAAAAAACAGAAAGCGATAAACGTGATTATTAAAGAGAATTTCATCGGCCCGGACATGTTGAGGCCTCGGCTGGTAATAACGACCGGGTGGATCGTGCGCCACAATCTGATGGAGAAAAATGTAATCGGGACGTTAATAAAACCGATGATACCGAAGACGGCCGCTAAATTCGCCCGCCGGTTTTCTTTGACCGACCTTCGCAGCATCAGATAAGCAACATAAGTAAACCATAAAATCAAAGTCGTCGTTAACCGCGGGTCCCATGTCCACCAAACATTCCAAATAGGTCTGGCCCAAATAGGGCCGGTGATCAATACGATGGTACAAAATATGACTCCGGTTTCAACCGCACAATGAGCAACGGTATCCCACTTGGGATCCTTGCGGTATAAATAGATGATGCTGGCTATGAAAGTGATAAAAAAGGCCAAATATGCCAGAAAAGCGGAGGGCACATGGATATAGAATATCTTTTGAATGACGCCCATAGTTTTTTCAACGGGCGCATAGATAAAAATAGTATACAGCGCGAGTAGCATCAACACATAGGTTAGTAGCTGAAAAGGTATCAAAAGAGTTTGCATGCGCTTCAAGATTATTCCTCCATGATATACTCGAAAGTTAGATACGAAACGAGCAGAAAAACAAGATCAAAAGCGACCAGGATTTTTAACCAGGGAAATACCATCTGAAGAGATTGGCCGTTTAAGATTATCCCGGTTGCTTTAACCGAAGCAATAATCACGGGAACCGAAATCGGGAAAAAAAGAATCGACAGAAGGACATCTCGGGATTTTGCAGTTGCAGAAATAGCGGAAAAAATGGTTCCGATAGCCGTAAATCCCAAGGTCCCCAGGAAAGTAATCAGCCCCAGCGGAACGAGAAAGGGAAGGACGGTAGTGTTATATAGAATCGTAAAAATAAAAATAGTCATAATTTCCATAACGGTCGTAAATAAGAATACACCAATGAGTTTTGCCAGAAAAATGGTCCAGGGGCTGACCGGACATAAAATGAGGCCCTGAAGCGTCCCTCGGTCCCGCTCCATGCTGAAAGACCGGCCGAGTCCCGTTAACCCGGAGAAGACAAACGCAACCCAGAGAATCCCTGCCACCATCCCCCGGTCAAACTTGAGTGATGAACCAAAAGCGAAGTTAAAAATGATAAGGATCAAAAAAGAAAATAGACACATGGAAAGAATCATCTCCTTGGTTCTGAACTCGGAAATAAAATCTTTCCAAATAATGGCCCCTAGTTTATGGACAAAATTCATCAGGCCACCTTTAACCGCGGCGCATTTTCGCCGACTTGTTGGGAATAGATCTGTTTAAAATCATTTTGCGAGATGTGGGCGACATCCTGCAGGTACACAATCCTACCTGATTTTAGTATCGCTGCCCGGTCGCACAGTTCTAAGCCCAATTGTAATTGATGCGATGCCATGATCACGGTTTTCCCTTGATCGCGAAATTGCAAAATCAATTTTATAAAATCCTCACTCCCCTGCTGGTCCAGGCCGGTAAAAGGTTCGTCCAAAAACATTATCATCGGATCGTGCATAATGGCCCGTCCAATTGAAAGACGCTGTTGCATACCGCGTGAAAAGTTTTGAACGGTGTCATTTCTGTAGTCACTCAATCCAACGCGGTCCAGGACTTCTGCAATCCGGACATTAATTCGGGCCACTCCGTACATTGCTCCGTAGAATTTAAGATTTTCATAAGCGGTTAGGTGCGGATATAGAAACGTCTGATGACCGTTGATGCAACGCTTCGCGATCACGTCGCGCTTCATATCCGGCAATCCTAACGCTGCCCGAAGTCGGTTGCAGCAGGGAGCACAGAACTTGAATCAAGGTCGATTTGCCGGCTCCGTTGGGACCGAAAAGGGCCAGGGAATCACCTTCCTTTAAAAAAATATCAACGTTCCGCAGAGCGGTTTTATAGCCGAATTTTTTATTCAATCCCCTGGCCTCAATATAGTGTTCTGAATTCATACCTGAATCTTTTATGAAAATGAATGAGATGATGAAATAATGATTAACATCCCTAATTTTAGGCACTTTAGGCATTTTAGGCATTTGCCACTTGTGTCTCTGCTCTCAAACTAACTCGAAGAGGCCACTTCTTAAAAGCACAGTCTTTGAAATAGCCTAGACCCTTATTCGTATTTTGAGGCACATTTCGGCATGATTGTCTTCGCCCAAAAGTTACCATCTCCGCGG
>JAFDDW010000602.1 GCA_019310665.1 Deltaproteobacteria bacterium | reverse complement strand
CTATAATTTAGCCAAAATGTGGGTTAAGTATACCTAATATGTAATTTTAGGTAGAAGCATAGTTGTGAATAGGCCCTAAGAATTAAATCATAATTTCAGGATGTTAATAGATTCTCACTTACCCGGACAGTATCTGGGATATTTAGTCAGCGGAGATGCCGACGAAGATGCACAGCAAATAGATGGAAAATGTCATTTAAGAGGCGGTATCAAATTTGGCTGTTTTGGGATTGCGGTTTAAAAAAAAGTGGTTAAAATGTTAAGATGCAATAGTTTCGGTATATAGGTTTAGGCGACAAGTAATAAATCTTAATTGACATAATAGAAATAGGGTTCAACTCAACTCTATATCGAAACGGACTGCATGCCAACCTATAGAATCTTAAATCATTTTTAGACCACCATAAAGAGAATGCACTCAATGAGAACTTAAAGCTCAGGAGATGACTATGATTTTGAAAAAGAATGTTAGCGGATTTGTTTTAGCCGTATCACTCATTGCGATATTGATAATCTCACAGCCCGTGGCAGCTTCGGATGCGGGCACGCCGACAGCAGATATGCTGTCCAATGCCTATACCGGCAAAGTTTATTCGCCCTATGCGAAGCGCGGCATCCCCGAAAGGCCACTGTGGGGCGATTCACACCTCCACACAGCGCTGTCAATGGATGCAGGCCTGTTCGGTAATCGTCTGTCTCCTCGGGAAGCTTACCGGTTCGCGCGCGGTGAGGAAGTTGTGTCCTCGACCGGTCAGGCGGTGCGCTTGTCTCGTCCACTGGACTGGCTGGTGGTAGCCGACCATTCCGATGGAATGGGGTTCTTTGGTGATATTGCTGCTGGAAAACCGGAGTTGATGGCCTTCGAACAGTCGGCGCGCTGGATCAAGGCGATAGAAGAAGGTGGTGATGCCGCGGTGCAGGCATCGCTCGATTTAATCACAGCATTCTCAAATGACAAGATGGATCCGGAAATGTTCGCGCTCTATTCACCCGGGTCAAAGCCCTACAAGAATTTGTGGGAAAAAGTCATTGACGACGCCGAGGCCTTCAACGACCCCGGCCGGTTTACCGCATTCATTGGCTTTGAATGGACTTCATTGATCGAGGGCAACAATATGCACCGGGTTGTTATGATGCGGGATGGTGCGATTCGAGCCAGGCAGGTAGTGCCTTTCACCATGACGGCGCCCCAGGGCAGCCCCGACCCCAGGGATCTGTGGAAGTATATGGCTAACTACGAAAACAAGACCGAGGGGGAAGTGCTGGCAATCGCGCACAACGGTAATCTGTCAAACGGGATCATGTTTCCGCTGGAAGCGCAATGGAACGGAACTGAGTTAGACGAGACCTATGTCACCCAGCGCAACAAGTGGGAGCCGCTCTACGAAGCCACCCAGATCAAGGGTGACGGCGAAGCCCATCCTTTCCTGTCGCCGGACGACGAGTTTGCCGATTACGAGACCTGGGATATCGGCAATCTCGATGTCACAGTGGCAAAGACCAACGATATGCTGGCGGGCGAATACGCCCGCGAAGCCCTGAAGCGCGGCCTGGCGATCGAGCAACGCCTCGGCACGAATCCATACAAGTTCGGCCTGATTGGTGCCACTGACAGCCATACGTCACTGGCAACCGCCGAAGAAGACAACTTCTTTGGCAAGCATAGCGGCTACGAACCCAATCCGGGACGGATGAGCCATGCTTTCATGGAAACAGACAAGGGAAAAATAGTCGGCTGGCAGATGGTAGCATCGGGACTTGCTGCGGTCTGGGCAACCGAGAATACCCGGGAAGCAATATTTGATGCGATGCTGCGCAAGGAAGTCTATGGTACCACCGGGCCGCGTATGGCTGTGCGGATGTTTGGCGGCTGGGAATTTAACGACCAGGACCTCAACTCCCGGATACCGGCCAATACGGGCTATAAGAAAGGGACCCCTATGGGCGGTGACCTGCGTGTGAAACCCAAGGACGCGCCCTCACCGAACTTCATGGTCTTAGCCTTGCGTGATCCGATTGGTGCCAATCTCGATCGTATCCAGATCGTGAAAGGCTGGCTCGATGCCGACGGCACAACGCATGAGAAAGTTTACGACGTTGCGTGGTCGGGTGAAAGGGTGCTGGGTATGAAAGGCAAGTTACCGGCTGTGGGCAACACCGTAGACGCTGCGACTGCCACCTGGACCAATACCATCGGCGCAGCAGAATTGAGTACGGTCTGGACCGACCCCAATTTTGATGCCAAGCAGAAAGCTTTTTACTATGCGCGGATCCTTGAAATCCCGACCCCTCGCTGGTCCACCTATGATGCTTTCAGGTTTGGCATCGATCTGCCGGAGGGAGCGCCCGTCTCGACCCAGGAGCGGGCTTACACGTCACCCATCTGGTATACACCGAAATCTTGACCGAGAAGAATATTTCAATACTGCAGCGGTTTCTGCGTGAACCGCTGCTGCATTTCATCGCCATTGGCAGCCTGTTTTTCCTGATTTATTCCGCCGTCAATGACATCGGCGAAAATCCAACCGATACAATTTTAATCACCCCTGAACGAATCAGCCAGATAGCGACTGAATTCAACCGAGTCTGGAATCGAGTGCCCACCGCTGAGGAGCTTGATAACCTGATTAAAGAGGAAGTGCGGTCGGAGGTTTACTACCGCGACGCACTGG
>JAFDDW010000601.1 GCA_019310665.1 Deltaproteobacteria bacterium | reverse complement strand
TTTATCTTTTTTAATAAAATTATGCAATATTGGTAATAATGTGAAATGGATTACATAATATTTGTGATTTATATGTGATAATTACACAGACCAGATTATAAGTTATTCTCCTCAACTACCTGAATATCCAATATATATTTACACATCATCTTCTTGTGCACGGTATTTGCATATAAATCCTTAATAATATTAAAATAAATACTTCTGTGAAAAGCCAAACCCCGAGTAATCGGGGGACGGAAAACCACGGGTCTTATAAAGATAGCCGGGTTGCCTCGGTAAATTGATGGATTTATCAATCAAGGGGGTGTAAAAAATATGTTAGAGAAGTTATCCTTCTATTCAGCCCTTATCTTTGTCTTTATAATAGGTATATTGGCGTTTATCCTCCTCCTGATGGGACAGAAATTAAGTGACCGGTATCTGAGAGCCCGCTACAGACCTATCGCAACATAATACGTACGTGCTCGAACTCTCTTCAAAGTTGGATTTGTATGTGTTTTACCACCTTTGTACTCTACAAAACCGCTCATTTAGTGGAAACATTTGCCTGACATAAGTACTATAGAATGTCCAGCAATCCGCCCCGCAACCCAGCTTTACCCCAATGTTGCAAAAGCCGGTGGGCCTCTGAGTCGAGGCGTCAAGTGTGAAGCTGTAGTAAGCTACCGCAATCCATAGGCAACACAGGATCTGAAGTCCTCCGGCTTTCCCAGCTTCTTGGGTCGTAGCTGAAAGCAAAGCCTAAAGGGTAAACAACATGGCAAAATCGACCAATCCTTCTTATTCCGTCGTAGCTCGAAGAGCAAAGTCGGATGAATTCACTATCATCATTGCTTCAAAAAATCTTATGCTTTCCAATTCCTCTGACAATATTATCCCTCCGCCTTTTTTTCGAGTTCATCCAGTCTGTCAGGCTCCGAAACTGCAATGTCCACAAGGCTCTTGGGGATGGCACTCTGGTCGCACATCACTCTGATTTCTTTCTCTTCATCGCTAAATTCCATGATTTCGCGAATGGACTCGATGTATTCGAGCATCTTATCCGATGGAATATTTTCCAATGAAGGTCCTGCAGCCTCTTCCTTTTTCCGCGCGGCCGCCTCTTCTGCCAGCTTTTGTTGTTCCTTTAGCGCCGCTTCCATTGACTGTTTTGCATCATCGATCACGCCCTGGTCAACTTTCGCCATCTCGATTATCAAATTTTCAGAGACATTATTCTCAATTAGGTGCTTCACCTTTTCTTCGTTGGGCTTGCCCTCTGCCGCCTCGAGCAGCGTTGCGACTCTTACCCGCTCTGCTTTTTCCTCTTTGATCTGGGTGTGCACCTCACCCAGCTTCTCTTCAGTAATGCTAAGCGCGTTTGTGATCACTTCATCAGCTACTTTTTCCCCTATGAGGAATCGGATACCTTCATCGTCAGGCAGGCCTTTTGCTTTGTTGATGAGCAGATCGAGTTTTGCCTTCTCGATCATCTGTATCACATCCGGTCTGCGTTCAGATTTTTTGAGTTCGTGCCAAGTCCCTGCGAGGTCGTTGATTAGCTTACCCGTTGCAATATACTGGTCGGTCACTTCCTCCAGAGAAAGTGCCGCGATTGCATCGTTTAAATCCTTCATAAGGGGCCTTCCAACTTTTTGCATGTCATCCATGGCCCATCTCAATTGAAGCAAATTGCCCCCATGATGCGAAACATTGTAACCGGCATTGTCAAGTTTACCTGCAATCCGTTGAATCGCTGCTTCCCGGTTGTCCCCTGAGAGGTCTTGCAAATCAAGCTCAAGGAAATTCTCCTCGATTAACAACCAAAGAGGCTTTTTTTTCGTTTCGTCGCTTGCTGTCATTTTTTAATCTCCTTTTTAATGGTTTTACCGATATTGAATTCACCACCCGAATCACTCTGAAACAGAGTCTTGATAGGGGGCATACCTTGATTTTACGAGTATAGCTGGTGCCAAACCATTGCATGGCCCTGGATAGATTCGCATCATTTGCCTTAATTAACTACAACTAATCGGGAGATGATCCATAATAGATGATTGCTCATCAAAACATAGGCATGCACGTCAGCATTAAACCGTTCAAACAACTCTTCCAACTATGATAAAAAAAGATTGTGATCATCATCTGAAGGAAAGATATCCTGGCGACCATTGCACCGGGATAATACATGGCATAGCGCCTCGCTGAATTCTATTCTCCACTGCCGTGCCATGATCTTATTTGATACATATTTCCATTCAATTTGTCAAAATATAATCACAAATCAAGGTTTGAGGCGTATGAGCTCGGGAGGGACAATCAGGGGCTATTTTTGATTTAGCTTTAATCATTTTTCTTTATAGCGGTTTTTCTTAGTTCTCTTTTTAACACTTTTCCGGCAGGGTTCCTCGGGAAATCGCTTACTGTGAAAAATAATTTTGGAACCTTGTAAGGTGAAAGCCGGGATTTTAGAAAGCATTGCAATTTCTTATCGTCAATGGATCTATTGGGCCGAGGAATAATAAAAGCCATCACTCGTTCACCCCATTCTTTATCAGGGGCACCGATCACAGCGCACTCCTGGACGTCAGGATAGGTGTAAAGGGCCTCTTCCACTTCCAGGGAATAGACGTTTTCTCCGCCGGTGATAATCATATCTTTCAGACGGTCTATGATATATAAGTAGCCATCT
>JAFDDW010000600.1 GCA_019310665.1 Deltaproteobacteria bacterium | reverse complement strand
CCCGAAGGGCGGAGCCCCAAACCCTGAACCGCTCAACCTTGGTTAAATAGATATCATCCTTTAACTTTAAACAACTAAACAACCAATCAATTTAATCAACCCCATTTTTTTCCAATCAACCCGTCAACCATTCAACCAGTCAACTAATTTCCCAGTCAACCAAATATGAGGGGAGGAATCAAAATGGAAGAAAGAATCTGGCACAAATCATACGCGCCCGGAGTTAAAAAGACCCTGGATTATGAAAAACTCACCCTTTCTCAAGCGCTTACACGATCAGCCAGGGATTTTCCCAACCACACCGCTTTAAACTACATGGGAAAAAAGATCATTTACAGGGATCTCAACGAATTGGTCAATCGCTTTGCAAGAGCCTTGCTCGACATGGGCGTTAAACCGGGAGACAAGATCGCAGTCTGTTTGCCTAACATTCCGCAGGTAATTATCTCGAACCTGGCCATCTTTCGGATCGGAGCAGTTGCAGTTCAAAATAACCCTCTTTATACTGAAAGAGAACTGGAGTACCAGCTGAATGACTCTGATTCGAAGATGATGATAACCTTGACCCTGTTGATTCCGCGGATACAGAAAATTAAGCCCAACACACAAATTGACAAAATTATCGGCTGTCACATCAATACCTACCTACCCTTCCCGAAAAAGCAGCTTTTCCCCTTTGTTAAAAAAGACATGTATCGCAAGGTTCAACCAACCGAAGAAGTCAAGGTCTTTGGTGACTTGATTGGCAATTTTTCCCCGGATCCGGTGGATGATGCGAGTCAATGGGATGAACTCGCAGCCCTATTGTATACAGGGGGTACCACAGGCGTCAGCAAAGGGGTTATGCTCAGTCACGCCAACCTGAGTTGCGATGTGCAGCAGTTTGCGGCCTGGTTCCCGGACCTCAAACGGGGTGAAGAGCGCTTGATGGGGAATTTCCCGGTTTTTCACATCGCCGGTTTTGCTGCCATACAAAATTTTATCACGTGGCAGGGTTGGGAGAATATCATGGTTCCGCGGCCCGAACCGAAAATTAACATCGAATTGATTAAAAAACATAAGCCTACGTTTCTTCCGGGAGTTCCAACCATTTTTGTGGGTTTGCTGGCGGAACCGGATTTCAGAAATCTGGACTTTTCTGCGATGAAGGGTTTTTTTTCAGGAGCAGCCCCACTGGCGGCCGACACCATCAAAGATCTAAAAGATATAACCGGAGCCACGATGTGTGAGGTTTACGGTTCAACCGAAACCACCGCGATGGTTTCGATAACCCCCTGGGGAGGTCAAATAAAGCCCGGAACCGTGGGTGTGCCGGTTGCGGATACCAATATCAAAATTGTTGCAGTTGATGACCCTGACAAAGAGCTTGAGCTTGGCGAGCCTGGAGAAATTGCCATCAAGGGCCCCCAGATCATGATGGGGTATTATAAGAAACCCGAGGAAACTGCAGAAGCCCTCAAAGATGGCTGGTTTTTTACCGGAGACATCGGCAAGTTTGATGAAGACGGCTATCTTACTATTGTTGACCGTAAAAAAGACATGATCATTGCCGGCGGATACAATATCTACCCGGTGGAGTTGGATGATGTTCTCATGGGCCATCCCAAAATCCTGGAGGCCTGCACTATCGGCATCCCAGATGATTACCGCGGCGAGACCGTCAAGGCTTTTATTGTCATCAAAGAGGGGGAAGCGCTAACGGAAGATGATGTCGTAAAATATTGCAAAGAGAATCTAGCCGCTTACAAAGTACCCAAAATTATCGAGTTTATCGATGAACTGCCTAAAAGCGCGGTCGGCAAAATCCTACGGCGCAAGTTGAAAGAAATGGAGATGGAAAAGCTCGAAATCAAATGAAGGTAGAGTCGGTTGAGCCCGTTGGCCCGTTGAGCCGGTAGCCGGTTAACAGCGGATTTGTGCGTCTCCGGCGCATAAGATTCACTTTTTACGGGCAAACCGCTAACGGGCCAACCGGCCAAACCTGACTTTGTACAACGAGCCATATTCAAATCTAACCATTTGACCTTGGCAAAAATTCACTATATAGAATGGGAAAATTCGACTTTTTACGAAACCGTCAAGTTTGGAATTTTGAATTTGGTTATTGTGATTTATTTGATATTTGTGATTTGTAATTTGTAAATTAATATTGGGGGGTAATATTATGTCAGACGTCAGTTTGTTGGATGGTAAAAAGATTCTCATTGTGGATGATGAACCTGATATTTTAGCCGTACTGGAAGACTTGCTGGATATGTGTGAACTTGTAAAAGCGTCTTCTTTTGCCGAGGCCAAAACCTATCTGGAATCCCAAAATTTCGACGTTGCGGTTTTGGATATTATGGGTGTTGACGGCTATGGGCTTCTGGAAATTGCCATCCAGAAAAATATACCGGCTCTTATGCTGACCGCCCACGCCTTTACACCTGATAATCTTGTCAAATCCATCAAGGAAGGCGCGGCCTCCTATATTCCCAAGGAAGAAATTACAGAAATCACCGAATATCTGGTTGATGTTTTAACAGCCAAAAAAGAGGGGCGCAATCCCTGGGAAACCTGGGAGGAAAAACTACCCACGTCATATTTTGAAAGGCGCTGGGGAGCAGCCTGGAAAGATAACGACAAGGATTTCTGGAATACATTCAAAGCCAGCTTGAAATCCAGAAAAAAGTGA
>JAFDDW010000599.1 GCA_019310665.1 Deltaproteobacteria bacterium | reverse complement strand
AAAATTAAGGTATTCTATCGATTTTATTAAAAGAAAAAGCAAGATATGCTATTATATTCATTTACTGATTTCTGGTTTGTATGCTGAAAATACCAGGCGTTTATAATAAGATGGAGTGAAGCGACGCCACAATTTTAGGCATTTTAGCTCACAAGGCATTTTCCGATTGTACTCGGGTTAAGGAATTTATGCTAAAAAAAATCGCCATAACCATTCCCGTGTTGGTTTTGCTCGTGTGTGTGAGCCTGGTCTGCTATGGCTGGTATCTTTCGGGCCATATCGAGCAACGATTTTCCGCCCGGCGCTGGAGTGTTCCGTCAAAGATATTTTCCGATACGACCCTGCTCTATCCCGGCCAGCGAATTAACCCGAATCTTTTAAAAGACAAACTGGATGCCCTGGGCTATCGAAAAGTAAACCACCAACCGCTAAGAAACGGGGAGTTGCAGGTCACGCCGGGCGCCCTGACCATATTTCTTAACGACTTAAAAACACCCTGGAAAAATCGGCAGGGATTTCCGGTGCGTATCGCTATGACCGAAAGCATGATCGAATCGATCATTCGAACCGAAGATGGTAACGCCGTTCCGATATTGGAACTGGAACCCGAAGAAATCAGCCTGTTTTTCGGATCTGAGCGTGAACGCCGTCAGCTGATTTCGATCCAACAGGTTCCCGGGCATCTCATCTTTGCGGTGCTGGCAGCTGAGGACAGCCGCTTTTATCAACACCCCGGCGTCGATTTCCGGGGAATATTGCGGGCGTTCATTACCAATTTGCGCCATGGCTCCATCCGGCAAGGTGGCTCGACCCTGACCCAGCAGCTGGCCAAAAATTACTTCCTGACGCCGGCCCGAACGCTGACACGGAAACTAAAAGAAGCTCTACTTTCCGTAATCATCGAGTTTAAATATGATAAAGACGAAATTCTGGAGATTTATCTAAATGAAATATATTTGGGCCAAAAAGGTTCTGTGGCCATTAATGGTGTCGGGGAAGCGTCGTATTTTTATTTCGGAAAACCGGTCCGAGAGCTTTCCCGGGTAGAGGCGGCAGCCATTGCCGGCTTGATTAGAGCCCCCAACCACTATTCACCCTATCAGGATAAAGAGCGCTGCCGCAGCAGGCGCAATATGGTTCTGAACGCCATGCACAACAAGGGCTGGCTCTCTCGGAAAGATCTTCAGACGGATCTAAAAGCTCCCGTTAAAACGGTCGGATTTACCGTACACGGCAAAAAGGCGCCTTATTTTGTGGATTATCTCGCGCAGCAGCTCAAAACCTTGTATCGCCCCGAAGACCTGACCAGCCTGGGGCTTTCCATTTATACGACCCTGGACAGCCAGGTTCAAACCGCCGCTGAAAATGCGCTGGCAACGGGGCTTGCCCGCCTGGAACGCATAAAACCCGAACTTCGCCGTGAAGACCCTGCTCAGAAACTGCAGGGTGCCGTCATCGTCATCCAGCCCGGCACCGGCCATATCCTGGCCCTGGTGGGCGGCAGGAACTACAGCACCAGCCAATTTAACAGAATAACCCAGGCCCGGCGCCAACCGGGAAGCGCTTTCAAGCCTTTCGTATATCTGAGCAGCCTTGACGACTTCTCCCCGTCCGACATGCTGTCCAATCAGCCCCAAACCTATACGGTGGATGGAAAAACCTGGGAACCCCATAATTTTGGGCCGGTAACCAAATATACGGTCAGCTTACGGGATGCACTCAAAATGTCATATAATCTCGCCACCGTCGATCTTGCCATGAAGACGGGGCTCGATCACATTGTGGATACGGCCAAAAAATTTCACTTTTCAACACCGCTAAAGCCCTATCCTTCCCTGGCCCTGGGCGCTTTTGAAGTCATACCGCTCGAACTTGCCCGCGCCTATTGCGTTTTTGCTGCGAATGGTGTGCAGCCTTTCCCTTTGTCGTTAAATGGCGTCGTTGATGAAAACGGAAAAACTCTCGAACAGAAGCACCTGCAAATTGAACGGTTGATCCCGCCGCAAAAAGCGTTTATTATGAATTTTATGCTGCAAAGCGTTGTCACCGAAGGAACGGCACGCTCTTTAAAAGACAGGGGCGTTTTCTGGCCCGTCGCCGGTAAAACAGGCACCACCAACGATTTCAGAGATGCCTGGTTTGTGGGCTATACACCCGATATACTTGCCCTGGTGTGGGTGGGTTTTGACAACGGAGATCCGATTTTGTCCACCGGTTCTTCGGCCGCCTTGCCGATTTGGGCCGAATTGATGAATTCAGTTCCCCAGTATATTTCTGAAGTCGGATTTAAAGTGCCGCCCGGGGTGGAAAAACGAACCGTTTGTGACATCACCGGTTTACTGGCCAATGAAAACGCCTGCCCGAATCCGGTAGAAGAGTATTTTCTGGCTGAAAAAACTCCGGCGGAACATTGTCCGCTGCACCGCAAATCAGGTCTTACAGACCTCATCAAAGGCCTAAAAAAGTTGTTCAATGCCAAATAGAAAGAGCTGTATAATAGCATGGTGCCTGCTAAGTTTGCTGCTTGGCGGTTGCGTCAAGGAAACATCTGTCAAAGAAACTGTCGCGGCCCCGGAAAAAATTACCCGTGAAGAACCGGAGCAGCCCGAAGAACCTGCCCGGCCCAGCCCGCGGGCTTTGGCATCGCTGAAGCTCACCGACCAGGGGCGCCGGCTTATAGAC
>JAFDDW010000598.1 GCA_019310665.1 Deltaproteobacteria bacterium | reverse complement strand
TATTGAGAGGGGCACTAGAAATATTAATGCTAACGAACTCAGTGCGTTAGCCCGCCTATATGGCAGGAATTTGGATTATTTCTTTCACGAGGAAATTATCCCCGATCCGGTTCCGTTGTGGAGAAAATCGGCAGAAGCCGACGAGAAGAGAGTACAGCGCCATTTCATCTCCTTTTTAGAAAATTACAGTAAGGTAGAAATTCTTCTAAGTTTAAAGAGACGCTGGAAAGGGATTCAAAAAAGTTATGAGAGAACTGATTTTTTGCACCGGGGTTTTGAGCTTGCTGATCGTCTTGGGACCGAGATAGGTGATTTTCTCTGGCTCGGTTCACGGCCGGCTTCCAGTTTGCTAAATGTATTAGAAAATGATCTGCGCGTTAAGATCTTACACTTACCGCTTGAAAACGGAATTTCCGGTGCGAGTATCGTAGACGAGCATTTGGGAGCTGGAATGCTCATTAATGCCAACGATGTACCCTGGAGAAGAAGCTTTGATTTAGCTCACGAGTTGTTTCACATTGTAACCTGGAATGTATTCAATAGGGAAGAGGTTGGAAATGGAACTGTCAGAACAAGACCGGAACAATTTGCCGATGCTTTTGCTTCTAGCCTTCTCTTACCCCAGGAGCACTTGCTGGGTGCCCTTGACGAAGTGACCGTTAATAAAACCATTAGGTTAGTGGATATCATTGAACTGGCAAAGGACTTTGGAGTTTCTACCGATGCAATTTCTTGGAGACTCGTAAATCTAAAAATTTTGAAAAAAGAAAAGGTTCAGAAAATAATCCAACACCCTCAACGCAAAAAGTTAGATCGTACCTTACGGCGGCATTTATATACCAAGGGCGTTGCCCAAAAATATCCTGAACGATATATTTCTTTATGCTGCCGATGTTTGATGGAAGGCAAAATATCACGCGGTGTTTTTTCTAAATATATGCAGATCAATCGAGCTGATGTAGATTCTTATCTCAACAAAGTTGGGTATCAGGAAAATAACTATGAAGAAATTGCTTCTACTTGATGCCGATGTGATCATTGATCTTCATAGCCTCCAGTTGTTTGAAAAATTGAGAAAATCCTACAATCTATATGTTACTCAAGAAGTTCTAGCGGAAGCTAAGTTCTATAAAAGGCGTAATCAAAAAATTCCGATTAAATTGGGAAATAAAGTGACGGTAGTTAAGGATGTTAGGGTTGAACATCTGGCTGCGGTGCAAAAAGAAGCACAAGAGGCGTGGCTGGCAATCGACTCAGGAGAGGCGACTTCAATTGCCTATATTTTGCAAGGTGAAAAGGATCTCGCATTATGCCTTTGCGATAAGGCCGCGATTAAGCTAATGGCATATATGAATTTGGAGCAAAACTCGGTCAGCTTGGAAAAGGCCCTAAAAAACGCCGGGCATCACGCAAAACTTTTTCCAAGACATCTTGAATCCAACTTTAAAGACTGTGTCAAGAGGGGAAAGGCATTAAGAATACAATATAAAAAACTTACTTAGAATAGGGTGCCGCCTGATATATTGGTATCTTTCCATTTGCGTCGCTCCTGGCTTAATAAATCATAATGCCGGACCGAAAATGTCCCCCTTGATATCTTGATATTAATTAAAATTTGAGTTATATTAATCGGTGAAATTAGTAAAAAACCCTAAACTGAAATCGGGAGCGGATCAAATCTGAACCCGATTTTTTTTAATATTTTGGTGATAGAATGTCTAAACATAAAAATAGACTAAGCGAAGCTATTCCATCATTCGACAATCGACATTCGCCTTTCATCATCCCCGCCGCAGGTGGACAGGAGGTTTGCCATTAAACAGAACAGCCTGTTTGAAAACGGGGCCAGGGCAGCCTACGACGCTTCATCCCTGGAAGTGTTAAAGGGTCTGGATCCGGTCAGACGCCGGCCGGGTATGTATACCGAGATCACTCGGCCGAACCATCTGGCCCAGGAAGTCATCGACAACTCCGTTGATGAAGCCATTGCCGGGTTTGCCAAACGGATTGATGTCATTTATCACAAAGACGGTTCGCTGGAAGTAAGTGATGATGGCCGTGGCATGCCGACCGATCTGCATCCTGATGAAAAGATGACGGGCGTCGAGGTCATTATGACCAAGCTGCATGCCGGCGCCAAATTCGGAAATAAAAACTATCGCTTTTCAGGCGGCCTGCATGGGGTCGGTGTCTCGGTTGTCAATGCGCTGTCCACCCGGCTTGAGGTGGAAATTAAACGGGGCGGTAATAAATACGCGATTAGTTTTAAAAACGGCAAAAAAGGATCCGAGCTAAAAAAAATAGGCACGGTTGGAAAACGCAACACCGGCTCAACTGTTCGTTTTTGGCCCGATGGTAAATATTTCGACACGGTTAAATTTTCGGTGCGCAAGTTAAAGCATGTATTGCGTGCCAAAGCAGTCCTGTGTCCGCGTCTGACAGTCACATTTACCAATAACCATACCAATGAAACTGATTCCTGGTATTTTGAGGATGGTCTCAGAGACTATCTGCTTGAAAGCCTCGCAGATTACGATCGAATTCCGGATGAGCCCTTTATTGGCGATCAAGAGGGTAAAGAAGAAGTTGTCAGCTAGAGGGTAAAGAAGAAGTTGTCAGCTGGGCCGTTATCTGGCTGCCGGATCAGGGGCAAATGATTGCCGAAAGTTATGTCAACCTGATTCCGACCACCCAGGGCGGCACCCATGTTAATGGTTTTCGAAGCGGTTTGCTGGCGGCCGTGCGAGAATTTTGTGAATTTCGCAATTTGATTCCGCGCGGTCTCAAGCTTACTGCCGACGATATTTGGGACAAGTGCAGTTATGTTTTGTCGGCCAAGCTAAACGACCCGCAACTTTCCGGACAAACCAAAGAACGTCTGGGTTCGCGGCATTTTGCATCCTTTGCCTCAAATGTGGTCAGAGACGCTTTTGCCCTGTGGCTCAACCACCA
>JAFDDW010000597.1 GCA_019310665.1 Deltaproteobacteria bacterium | reverse complement strand
AATCTTGGTGGCAAGGATTTTTCTATAAAAACACGAATGGAGGTAGAAAATTATGGCTAATTTTTTATTTTTTTGAAAGCCCGACCGGTTCACGGCCGGGGGCAACAATTCCGCGGCGCTCGAGCAGCGACCCGTCCTGCCGGTAAAGATCGATCAACGCCTTGAGGTAGTTGGCAAGGGCCCGCACCTCGGCGATCCGGCTGACCAACAGATCCCGCTGAGCTTGAGCTACCAGAAAACTGGTTGATTTTCCCACTCGTAGTTTTTCGGTTTCGGTCCTGAGTTTTTCCTCATTGAACATGCGGGTAACCGATGAGGCGGCAATCTGCTGCTTGGTCCGGTTGACTTCAATGTAGACGATACGAACGTCGAGTTCCACAAGCTGTGAAAGGTTTTCCAGGGCTTTTTGCGCCTGTTCCCGATTCAGCAATGCACGCCGGTGAATTGCTTTTGCATTCCGATTAAAAATAGGATAATTAAATCTGACGCCCGCCAGAGCGTCATAACTGTCTTCGTTAATGTTACGAATCGACTCACCAAAGGAATTTGCATACCCGCTTTTGCCAAGCGTGATGAAAAGATCCAGTAGGGGCAGCAAACCGTTTTGGGTTTTGACAAGCTCCAGATCGTCGTTTAATATCTCCAGGCGGGCCTGGTTTAAAATCGGACGCATGCGCATCGATACGGCCACATGAAGCTCAACGTCCTCCAGTTTGATTTCGGGCAAGGTCGGCTGATGGATTAAATCAACTTCCCGCTGCCAGATTCCGGGCCCCGCAGGATTGAGAAGGCGCAGCAGTTGCAAGCGAATAGATTCCTTGTTGGCCCGTGCTTCAATGAGAGCCTGCTCCTGTGCCGCAACCTCGGCCTGGACGGCCGCCAATTCAGCCTTGGCCAATCGACCGAAGGCGATCAGGTCTTTGGTTTCGTTGAGTTGCTGACGGGCGACTTTCAGTGACTCCTCAACAATTTCGATCTGACGCCGGGCCAGGGCATAGTCCCAGTAGGTGCGTTCCACCTCCGCCACCAGAAACTCGGTAAAGCCCCGCAACTCATATTCCGACATACGCGTATCCAGGCGTGCCTGCTGCAGTTGGGCCAGATTCACGTCCGTTCCGTATCCTCTAAGCAGCGCCTGGGTAACCGTCATGCCCAAACGGGTCGAATAAAAGCTGTCCTCGTAAAGAGAGGAGTCATTCATTCGCGTGCTGCCTTCCAGGGCGACCGTTGTGCCGGTCGGGAAATATTGCTCCAGAGAAATGATGCCTTCGGCGGCATCGGTGGTGAAATCCTCAGTTTCAGATCCGGATCTTGCGAGGCGTTCCCCTTCAACCCTGCCGGCGGAGACGTCCGCATTTGTTGTCGGATCAAAAACAGCTCTCTCCTGATCCTCAACGGTTTGCTGGATCGTGGGATTCAATCTTTGCACCACCAGCGAGCGGTTGTTTTCAAGGCAAAGCAAAATGGCCTCGGTGATGGTGATCTTCAAAGGCCCCGGCGGCAGCGCTTGCGCTGCAATCTCTTCGGGTTGCTCGGTGGACTCCAAGCGCATGTGCACCGCTGTATCGGCAGGCACATTCGGCCCTCCCGCTGTGCGGTCAATCCGCTCCTCGACCAGCATACAGGATGCCGACACCAGCAATAACCCGCACACGGCAAGGAACCCCGGTAGACGACGATTACATCTTGCAAACATCATATCCGTTCCTCACGCACCCCGATCTCGCCCGATGTGGCGGTCGGTCTGGTCCGATTATAGCGGTTGTCATAAATATGTTCCGTTAGGTCCTGGTTACTAACAGGCGAAGGTGTTTTTGTACAACAATTTAAGATTACTGTAACTTATGACAACCGCTATATTATTTATTTTAGAAAATATATGCTTTTTGGAACCCACGTGCCTATACTCATGCATGACACTGCCATTACTTTTCCCTAACCAGCAAAACGCGACCATTGGGCAGCCTAACCAATTTTGCCGGGTGGGTTCTAATCAAACAGCTACACGCTGTTAAGGCATCCAAGTGCGTTGGCTAGACTATATAGTTTTTTGCCTCACGCTGACAACCGAAAACTGCTTTGAACATATGACGCGTCTTTTTACACGCTTGACGGGGGAAAAACAGCACTGTCGGATCGCCTATGGATCCTTTCATCAACCATTTTTTCGTTGCAATATCAGCCCTAAAAGGGCAATGTCCCCTATATCAGGTTAAACAGCACATATTTTGGGAAGTTCTCATTTTGATAACAAGGGAAAGGGTGTTATACCGATGAAATCGGGCGGCCCTAAAATTTTTATTCTGACGGTTCTTCTGATTGGTGCGGCGGCGGGATTAGGTTGGGTAATTTTTGATCAATTTCAGGACCGGGCCGGATCGAGCAAAAGCGGTAAGGCTTTACGACCGGTGCCGGTAGAAGTGGCTCAGATTCAGCGCGGGCCGATCGCGTTACAGCGGACATTTAGCGGGGAGTTGGAAGCCCTGGCTGAGTTTGTTGTTGCGCCGAAAGTAAGCGGCCGCGTGGAGCGTGTGGTCGTAAATATTGCCGATTCGATAAAGCGGGGTCAGGTTGTGGCCGAGCTGGACAATGATGAGTATGTCCAGGCGGTAGCCCAGGCCCAGGCCGATCTGCTGGTGGCCAGGGCCAACCAGTCCCAGGCCAAGAGCGCCCTGGAAATTGC
>JAFDDW010000596.1 GCA_019310665.1 Deltaproteobacteria bacterium | reverse complement strand
GGGAACCAGGCGGCGGTTATCCGGGCCGGTGATCAGTCTCATCATGTGAGGCACCAGCAGCCCGACGAAGCCAATGATTCCCGAAACAGAAACGCAAATTGCGGCTACCAGTGAGGCCGTGACCAGCAATGTAATGGTGACTCTTCTGGTATCCACTCCCAGAGAAGAAGCGGTGCGATTTCCCAGGGACAGATACATCCATCCAGGTTTTGGATCCGAAACTTCCCATGAGCCAGAAGATAATTACGGCTACCTGTTCATCTGCTATATATTTTAAAAAACTGATGCCGGCGGAAAGTATGGCCGCGACGATGATGCCGGATAAAATCAAATTGTTGGAAGATACCCCACCGCTTGATGACGACAGATAGATGACAAAGAGCAAGGTGCCGACGGCCCCGACGAACGCAAACAAAGGCACCGAGTAACTTCCCAGCAGTCCGATATTTAACAGCAGTGCCAGGGACGCTCCGAAGGCCGCTCCGGCCGAAACCCCCAGCGTATAGGGATCGGCCAGGGGATTTAAAAGGATCCCCTGGAAGACCACTCCGGATATTGCCAGTCCCCCCCCAACAATGGCAGCGCTTAAAATACGCGGCAAGCGCACATCGATCACAACGACCGGAAATAGGTTGTCCAGGCCTTCGATCAATGACAGCTGACCGGAAATTTGGGTCAGAATAATTTTTACAACCGCAACGACGGGAATTTTTATATAACCCATGCCCGTCGACACAATAATGACTGCCGCCAAAGCAATCATCAATATAAAAATATGGATGACTGTCGAATAAGTATTCTGATTTTGAAAATCGGACGGTGGTTTTTTAGAATTTGGCGACATATTTATATCCAAAGAAATGCCTAAAATGCCTAAATTGCACTAAAGTGCCTAAAGTTGAGGTCCGCCTCTCTCCGAGCTGTAAGCTCTACGAACTGGAAGCCGGCGGATCGATTTTATTAAAAAAAAAACCCTTCAAGCTGAAAAATGCTTGAAGGGCTGCACCCAGTTTTCTTAACCCTTTGGTTGCCGTTACACGCTCCGTGCCGCGCAGAAAAACAGCAACATGCCAAGGCAGGTCTTCTGGCTTCCCCGCCCTTTTAGCAACCTTCCCATTACGATCAATCGAAACAGTGGCAAATCGAGGCTAAAAGGGTTTCTTCACGTTTTTCAGTGAAAGGCCGGGGTTACAGCGGCGGGACCACTCCCGATTTTCACGGGATTCCCTATTAAGCTTATGCACCTTAACGTCCTACTCATAAATAAATAGGCACATTGTGTCAAGGTTATTATGCAGTCCGGATCTATTAAAAAAACATTGACAACACCTTGCGGATAATTTATCAGAACTGCAGAAATTGATCGTGATGCTTTATGGTACCCTCCGGGGGCTAAAAGGGAAACCGGTGCTATTCCGGTACGGACCCACCGCTGTGATCGGGAACGAAACTCGCATACGGCCACTGATTTGTCACCAAACAGGTCGGGAAGGCGCGGGGATTAGATTGATCCGAAAGTCAGAAGACCTGCCATGAAGTTCATGTTTGAGGAGAAGGCAAATCCCCAGGCGCACTATACGCTTGGGGATTTTTTATTTGTAAAAGAATAACGTTAGGAGGAATTTGATGATGCAATTAGAGGAAATCATAAAAGGTATTCAACCCATCGATCAGGAGTGGATAACCAAGGCCAGGGAAAGGACCGCACAGCTGGTAATGCCGACACGCGCTCTGGGAAGACTGCATGAGATCTCCGAACGGCTGTGCGGCATCCAAAAGACCCTGCAGCCGTCAATCAAACGCAAGGCAGTTCTGGTAATGGCCGGCGATCACGGGGTTGTCAACGCGGGGGTCAGTGCCTATCCACAGGAAGTGACCGGCGCCATGGTTCAAACATTTCTTGCCGGTGGTGCCGGCATCAATGCCATTTCTCGGCTTGTGGCAGCCGAGGTGTTCGTTGTGGATATGGGCATTATCGCCGATTTGAGCGGGCTGGATTTGCCGGCAAGCGATCATTTGGTTACACACAAAATTGCGTCCGGCACTGCCGATTTTACACAGGGCGCTGCCATGTCGTCTCGGGAAGCGGAGCAATCCATATTGCTCGGATTCCAGGAAGCAACCAAACGATATCAAAACGGTGTTGAGATCCTCGGAACCGGTGACATGGGTATCGGCAATACCACGCCGTCTGCCGCCATTGGCGCCGTCATCTGCGATGTCGGCCTCGACAAAATGGTCGGGCGCGGTACCGGAGTGGATGATGAAGGGCTGGCGCGCAAGCGGGACGCGGTTTCACGCGCCATTGAGGTGAACAAGCCGGCCGCCGATGATGGCCTGGATGTGCTGGCCAAAGTGGGGGGGTTTGAAATCGGCGGTATCGCCGGTTGTGTGCTGGCTGGTGCGTATCACCAGCGTCCGGTTGTTATCGACGGTTTTATTTCAACAGCCGGTGCTCTGATTGCCAATGCTCTGTGCCCCACTGTGACGGACTATCTGTTTGCCGGACATTGCTCGGAGGAGTCCGGTCACCGGTTTATGCTGGATTACTTAAAATTGGATCCCATCCTGGATCTCGGGATGCGACTGGGTGAAGGAACCGGCGGGGCGCTGTCCATGAGCATTATGGAAGGTGCCGTCAGCATTTTCAAAGAAGTGCTGACGTTTGAAGAAGCAGGAGTGGCGGACAAGGAATGAATAATGTCGAATGAATAATGAATAATTAAGGAATGCTGTCGATTTTAAAATTATGATGGTTAGACATAAAGTCTGAAACGCTATTAGGGCGTCGTTCCGGCGGGGCCTGTGCCGGACTCGATCCGGTAGCCGGAATCAAATAATTTAAATATATTCTGGATGCCGGATCAGGTCCGGC
>JAFDDW010000595.1 GCA_019310665.1 Deltaproteobacteria bacterium | reverse complement strand
TTGTTATCATGGGATTAACACCTCATTAATGACTGAATATTTTCGATTGAACATTTAATTTTCCTATCGGGTTCATGCGAAGTAGTCCACGGTCGGTAAACCATCGGCAGTCAGTCCAGCGTGCGCTTTTGGCTTCTGGTTTTTCTCCCGGGAGATGTCGCCACCGGTAGGGTCAGTTTCATTCTGCCGGTTTTTGGATAGATCCGCATTTTCCTGGGAATGCTTGTTGCCGCCAGCGTCCCGGGATACCGACACATCCACCTTGTCAACCTCCAACCCGTGCTGCTGCAAATCAGCTTTTAGCTGGTGAATATTATTTTCGATCATATCTTTGACGAAACCGAATTCTGTCAAAATTTTTACGGTCACCTGCTGGTTTTCGGTGATAACCTGCATGCGAACATGACCCAGGAATTCCGGTTTAAGATCGATCCGGGCCTCATGTTGACCGTCTCCGCGCACCTGGACAACCGCCCGGCTCACGATCTGCTCCATGGTTTGATTCCGAAGGGCGCTCTGACCGGCCTCGGTTTCCTTCGCAGCGGTTGCCATTTCAAAAGCCTTTGGCGACGTCTGGGTCTGGGAAGTCAGTTGACCGCTATCATTGGTGCCGGCCTCCATTTTGACAACTTTGCTGCCGCTATCATCGTTGAGGGCGGCATTTGCTTTGACGGGGTTGCTGGTTTGGTCCGCCGCGGTTCGATTATCGGGGTGTAATTTGGCCTCATCTGTCTTTTCACTTCCAGACCCCTCGCCAGTTAAAACACCGGATACGCTTTTTAAACTTTCCTGGCTCAGGGCAATCTCCTGGGCCCCGTGAGCCAATTGAGCGCTCCCGGCCGTTTGGTTCAGATTCAGGTCGCCTTTGGAATCACCGCCGCTCTGGGCGGTGGTCTCGCCCCCCAGCGCGTTCGAAATAAATAGCCGCAAACGTTCCCATCCGGCCGACATATCATTGGAGGGCATATTATCATTAGCCTGAATACCAATAATCAGCTGCTTTAGAGCCCATAAACCACTTTGGCGGTTGCCGGCCGGACCGGACAGGTTTTGGTCCCCTGCCCCTCCACCGGCCGGCAGCGTCGTTTCTCCGGCTGGAGCAACCCATCCCAGGGCTTCCAGCTGGTCAATGAGTTCCTCCAGGTCAGCAGATATCGGTGTTTGATGGCTTACAGCCGTTTCGTCATTAGGATTCAGAGACGGTCGTTGTGGTTCATCAGAGGCGTTAGGGTTTTGGGACACTTTCTTCAACATGTTTAAGAAATTATCACTCTTGCCCTCTTTTGATAGATCAGATTCATTGGTTTTAGACCATGAGCCGGTTGAAAAAGAACCGGGGTTGTCACATTGAATAGAGGGAGACGGATTCTGGGGCACCGTCGGCATAAAAGACAAATCACTCGTCATAGTGGGAATTTCCTCGAATCTTGGATATAAAATCCTGGGCTTCTGTCAAATCTGTCTGTATCTGTTTATAGCAGGGAGTGTGCCAAAACTTAAAAAAGACAGAAGGGATTGTCACCCGTCCAGGAGTCACAATTATAACTATCTATAATTATTATATAATATTAAATTTCTGGCTATAGTGAATCCTTATAAAAATCACCCTGCAGAGCACTCGGCCGCCGCACGGATTCCGATCCGACTGATCACGGGGGAAATAATTTCCCTTTGATGGCAAACTTTACCGGAGCGGGACGGGTTGCGGGGTACGGGGTACAGGTTACGGGTTGCGAGTTGCGGGTCTTTCGATTTCGGATTTGGGATTTGGGATTTGGGATTTAAAAGATGACGTCAGTGAGTTGCGGGATACGGGTTGCGGGGTACGGGTTGCGGGTTACGGGTTGCGGGTCTTTCGATTTCGGATTGTTTCGATTGGGGATTTTGGATTGCGGATTTCGGATTTAATGGCAAAGCGCATGGCGCACAAAAACTCATAGCTGATAGTTCACAGCTCATAGTCAGAAAACCCGGGGCCACAGACCGGTGACCAGTATCGAGCATCCAGCATCGAGCCGCCAGTGACCAGCAGCCAGAGACCAGCAACCAGCGGGTATCGATTGGGGACTTGGGATTTGGGATTTCGGATTTTAATAAGGAAAATGTCTTATTTTAAACCCTGAGCCTTGCGCCTTATGCCTTGTGCCTATCTTTATTCACATCTTGCGAAAATGACGGGTTGCGGCCACCTCGTCGTTGAATTTGCGCTCGGCCTGCATCATTTTTTGCTGATATTCAAGCCGCTCTTTTTCTTTCAGTTTTTCCACAGTTTTGCGCTTTTTCATAAAGGTGATTAAATTATCGCGTTTCTGTGTGACATTTTTCGAGGCTTTGCGTACCTGTTGCATCTGGGCTTCGATATCTCTTGATAACTGTTCGATATAATTTGTAAATATTAAAACATTTGAAATGTTGTGGCGTTCTTTCTGCCTGGCTTGCAACTTTTGAATGTTTTCATGCCTATCTTTTTTTATGCGCCTTAGCTTTTCTTGGGCATCGTTTAGAGTCCGCTGGGCCTCGGCCAGTTCTTTCTGACAGACCTCTTCTTGATGACGGTGATGGTCAAGGAGCGCTTGCAGCTTGAATCGGTACATAATTCGTAACCGTTCAGGGGTTCAAGGTTCAGAGGTTCAGGGTTCACATCAAATTTCAAACAGAACTTCCATCTGAGAGACGCTGTCGTC
>JAFDDW010000594.1 GCA_019310665.1 Deltaproteobacteria bacterium | reverse complement strand
GGATTTAGCATCTTTGAGACCTGACACCCGAACCCTGATCCGCCGGCAGAAAACCTATAATATTGTCTTAATGGCACACTCGCTGCGCCAACCGGCGCCACTAATTTGATCCCTACCGTGACACCCTCAAATAATATCTTTTGAAAATAAGGATGGTATTAGACTATAATAAATGTGTCGGTGCTGCCGCTTCGATCTTATCGCGGCTGAAAGCCGCTTTCACAAGAGCTCAACAGCGGGTGGGAGCGGCTTTCAGCCGCGATAACAAGCTAAATTTAATCCTTTCGCCATACAACAAATATGGATAAAAGACGTTCGTTTAAATTCATTATCAGTTCCCAGTACTTCTTATATTTCGGGGTGCTGGGGATTTTTTTGCCTTATTTCAATCTCTACTGCTACAATCTTGGATTCTCGGGTCTGCAGATAGGTGTTCTGTCCGGGTTGAGATCCGTGGCCTTGGTTCTTTTTCCTTTAATTTGGGGCATGCTGGCTGATCGCCTTAACATTCGACGACCCATTTACATTCTTTGCAATGCTGTCAGCACTGCCATCTGGGTCACGTTTCTTTTCACTGCTGAATTTTGGCCCATGTTAATAATCACCGTATTTTACGGAATGTTTTATGCCCCCATCATCTCTTTTTTAGAAGCCGTCACCATGGATGTACTGGGAGCTGAAAAGAAAAGCTATGGCAGGATACGGGCCTGGGGATCGATCAGCTTTATCGTCATGGTCCTTGTGCTGGGAAAAATTATCGACCTGTATTCCGTCGATATCATCCTGGTTCTGATTCTGGCCGGATCATTGATGCTGGCCGCCATATCCGTTCGCATACCGGCCATCCAAGCCCCTAAAAGGGATCTTTTGACACCGGACGCAGGCTCCTTGCTGGAAAAACGTGTCATCGTCTTTCTTTTCTGCGCCTTTTTGATGCTGGTCAGCCACGGTGCCTATTACGGCTTTTTTTCGATCCACCTGGCAGATTTAGGATTTGGCAGCACCTTTATCGGGATCACCTGGGCGCTGGGATCAACGGCCGAAATACTGGTAATGATCAAATCGGATAAAATTTTCAGCCGATTTTCCCTGGAAAACGTCCTCTTTTTTTCATTTTTAGTGGCTGCCTTCAGATGGATAATTCTGTTTTTTGCGGAGTCGGCGACGGTTATCCTGCTGTCGCAGATTCTGCACGCCGTCACCTACGGAACTTTCCATATGGCCAGCATTCTCTATATCGACCGGCTGGCACCCGAAAAAGCGAAAACCCTGGGACAAGCAGTCAACAATGCCTTAACCTACGGACTCGGTTTGATGGTGGGCTTTTTTGCCAATGGCTATGTTTACGAAATTACCGGCTCTTTCGCCCTGTTTCTGATGAGCAGCTTAATCGCCCTGGCCGCCGGGCTGTTCTTTAAGAGCTATCAACTGGCGGTCCGCAGGGGATGATAACAGGGCTACGTCATTACTACAGGGCTGTAAAATCATTTTTTATGACCTCGGAAAGAATTTTTATCGAATTGCCGATGGTTTCCTCATCAGCCATGGTGTAGTTAAGGCGCATGGTTTCAATGCCCTCATCCCGGGATGTATAAAAAATTTTATCTTTCCGGAAGCCAGAACGTTTTCCAGGGAACCGGGAATCAGCCCGTCATCATCGGTATCCATTCTGACATAATCCGGTTCATAGGGGGTGAAGGCCTGAAGCGCACCCAGGTATGTGGGCGCCTCGACAGCCACCCTGTCGCCTTTGGAGATCAAGACTTTTCCGATGGCATCCAGCACTCCCTGCGACCCGCTGGAGGCGGACCTAAATTTTAGGCATTTTAGTGCAATTTAGACATTTTAGGCATTTCTTTGGATAAGCTGATTGATATAAAACCGCAGTTGTTGAATCGTTTGAGCCAGGATATTTCTGTCCTTGCTGGAAATATACAGGGCCGCTGCGCCGTTTAATGAAATTATAATAAAATTGGCTACTTCTTTTAAGTCCAGATTCTCTTGCAGCATACCCTTTTGATGGGCTTCTTCCAGCCAGGAGCGCAGCAATCCGGACAATCTGACGAAACCTTGCAGAATCTGTTTGCTCATTGAGGCGGATTGACCGGAAAGTTCCACGAGCATGTTGAGAAAAAAGCAGCCGCCTTCAAAAACATCGCCGCCCAGATAATCCCTCATGTCGTTTTCGATGAACTTTTCGATTCGTTTCAACGGATCCGTATTGCTACGTATCCCTTTGAAAGCAATACCTTTCCAGATTCTTACAGCCTTTTCGTAGACGGCATACCAGATATCCTCTTTGCTGGCAAAATGCCCGTAAAGACCGCCTTTTGTCAGGTCAGTGGCCGCCAGAATATCACTGACTGAAGTGTTGTAGTAGCCTTTCACGGAAAACAGTTGCAGAGATTCTTCAATGATTTTGCGGCGTGTCCGGGTGCCTTTGGTTGCCATGGAAAATCTCGTCGAATGGTAGATGGGTTGATTAGTTAATTACTCCGCCCTGAAAAATAGCACATTTAGGGTTGCAAATTGTTCTTTGAAAACGGAAGTAAGTTGTAAATCGAAGGTCCGGCGGATTAATTATTTTATGCTGCGCATTTTTTTATGTTTTTTTTGACTTTTTAATTTCATCCCAGATGCTGATGTAACAAAAATAGTATGGACTAACCTCCTGAAATCTTGTA
>JAFDDW010000593.1 GCA_019310665.1 Deltaproteobacteria bacterium | reverse complement strand
AAAGCGTCCATTTTTTAATCTTTCAGTTGAAGCTGAAAATATGATGATTACGATCTGATTATAAAGCTAAATCGGATTTGATTGGGTTCACAGGCGTTTCAAGATGGTTATTTATCTGATTTTGTTCGGCGCAGCTCAATAAGTAACGGTTGCGCCCGCTGTAACGCCACTGGTAACGTTACGGCAGATCTTCAAACCATCATTGGCCTGCGAAATATCACTTGACCTAAGTTTCTCCCGAAAGTAATGGTGTCGAAGGGCGCCTGAATTAATCAAAAAACCAGGGTAAAAAAAACAAGCTGTTCGAGAGGAAAAAAATGTCTAATAATTCTAATACACTCCACCATCATCTGACTGAAGTCAAACAAGGCAACCGTCGTTTTGAAAATGCATTTCAGAGTGTGTCCCGGATGCTCCTGGAAAGCAATATCGAAAAAGTTGTGGTCAACGGTAAAACCACCTACGATTTTAGCATTTTCCGTGAGGGATCCAAGCATATCATCGGCATGTATGACGAGATCAACAGCCTTGTCTCCTATGTGAAAGACGCTGCTGAAGGTGGATCATCCAAAGAAATGGCCTTTGTACTTGTGGGAGAGCCGGGAAACGGTAAAACATTTTTAATTGAATTTTTATCCGCTAAATATCGCAGCTTTCTGTCCCGGGATAAAAACCGCAAGTACACCTTCAAATTCTTAAATCTCGACAAGGGGGGCAATTACGGTAAAATTACCACGATTGAATCCCAAACTTACGAGGACCCGATGATTCTGGGGATGAACCTGTTCGACGATCCGGATCAAAACCGCGAATATCTTGCCAAGCAAATTGGTTTTGCAGACAAGGAAATTGAGGTGCTGTATGAAAATTACCGCCCCCTGGGTGCCTGCAGCGGCTATATCTGGAATGACATCCGGAACTTAACAGGTGGTGCCATTGAAGAAATGCTCAAGTACGTCGAGATTATACCGGTGCCGCTCACCGAAAGCCTGGGAACGGTCACCGGTAAATATCCGGCCAAAGACAAGATTACATCCTCCTCGGTGGATTTATTGGGTGAAGAGTCGATCCAACGGCTGCTGCATATCACCGACACCAACAACCCCTACCGCTTTGATTTGCGGCGCGGGGCATTGGCCCGGGTGGCCGGCGGCGGGATTCATTTCAGTGACGAAATTTACAAAAACAAAAAGGATCTGGTGCAGGTCTATCTGGGCGTCATCCAGAACCGCAGCATCGAAATCGACGGGTACAAGTGGCCCATCGATACGCTGATTGTAGCCACCAGCAATAATTCTGAATTTCACCGCTTTCTGTCCGAAAAAGAAGAAGCCCCCATCGTCGACCGGTGCCGCATCTGCTATGTGTCCCACAACACGAACTACAAGCTGCAAAAAAGCCTCACCAAATACGCCATCGGAAGCGAAACCCGGACCACCTTGACACAGGAAAATCTGCACCAGGATCCCAATTTAAATTATGCCGCCTCCATCGCGGTTGTTTTGTCCCGCCTGCCCCGATCTGAAAAATTGACACCCGTGGAGACCATGAAACTGTCGGCCGGTGAAGTGGCCGGCGAAAAAAGCATCAAAACCCTGGCCGAAGTCATCGATACCCTCAACCAGGATCCGGAGATCATCAACCGCTTTGGCCAGAAAGGCCTGGGACAGCGCAACCTCGGGCGCGCCATCCAGCTGTCCATCGAAAGTTCGGAGACCAATGAGGGCCGGTGCATGTTTGCCTATGACATCTTCAAAGCCCTGGACAGGATTATCCTGGATTATGTGACCGAAGCCAACGATCGCACCAAATATCTCGAAGATCTTAAAACCGCCAAGGGCCTTTACCGGGAACGCATCATGACCGAGATGTTCAACGCTTATATGGACGAGCCCTTTGCTATTCGCAAGGATGTGATGAATTACGTCAACATGATCATCGGCATCGATGCTGAAAATCTCGGCCCGGATAAAATGTGGAAATACAAGGATCCCCAAACCGGGGAACTGAAGGCCCTGAAGATCGACGAGCGCTATATCGGCAGTGTTGAAGAACGGCTGGGGCTCAAGAGTGAGGAGCAGCGCGAGTCGTTTCGAACTTCGATACGCAAAATCTACGGCCAGAAGATATCCGTCGATCCGGATTACGATTTTATGGACAACCTTGAACTGGTCAAGGCCGTCACCGACGTGCGGCTGAAATCCGACATTGCCGGCGCCGGCAGCCTGATCGGAGCCCTGGCCAATCGCACCAATGAAGAGAATCAGAAACTTTACGACCGCATGATCGACACCATGCTCGAGAAGCTGGGTTACTGCCAGACCTGTGCGCAGAAGACAATAGAGTACTTCTGCACCCAGGAAGACGAGAAGTAGTTGAATTCGGAATTCGGAATGCGGAATGGGGAATTACCGATGAACAGGATAATGGTAGTCAGTTCCCAATAACCTATAACAAATAACGAATAACCATTATCATGCATCCAAACCTAAAAAAACTCTATAAAAAGTTGAAAGAGGAGGGGCTCTCCCCCGGACAGGAGGAGAAGATCCAGCTGGAGCTCAATGATACGGGTTCCCATGGTCTGCCGGGTGACGACTTGCCCGGTACCGCAAAAGATGGATCGGCCCTGACCTTCCGCAAGATCTATGCCTACCATGACTTGCTGGATTTGCAGGGTATGACGGC
>JAFDDW010000592.1 GCA_019310665.1 Deltaproteobacteria bacterium | reverse complement strand
CTAATTATTACCAGCGGTCGTTGGAGATAACTGCTTCAAGATGCCCTCAAGTTTGTCCAGCTCGCGACCGTATCCGGCCCAGTCCCCTTGCCGCAGATATTCCTTGGCTTTATAGTAATATTCCAAAGCCCGGGCACTGAGATCGGATGTTTCGCCGGTTTGCGGGATAACGGCAGGTACCTCTCTACCCAGGACAATCTCGCGTCCCAGAACCCGGCTCAACGCCATGTCAAGCCTTTCCTCCATGACCACCTGGTTGCCCAGGGCCACAATCACCCGTTTTAACTCCGGCAACGAGGCTGTCGTCGTGCTGCCCTCTCTGGCAGGCCTCACGCCCTGCTGCTTCTGGGACTTGGCACCGGATTGGGTTTGGGGCGCCGCAACCGGCTGTCTGACTTCCTGATTGGCTTCCAGATAAATCGGCTCCACGTAAATAAAAGCATTGCTCACTGGAATTGCCAACAGGTTGCCCCGGATGACCCGGGACCCGCGCTGGCCCCACAGACTAAGTTCACGGGAAATATCCGTTTGCTGATCGATCCGGGCTTCAATCTGCATGGGGCCGTTTGCCGTAGTTCGGAAAATCGCTTCTGGCCGCCAGCCAGCCGATCATGTTGTCCTTTTTGGACGGTGTATAGGGGAGCATCAGCAGAAACTCCGCCTTATCCTCTTCGGGAAGCTTTATGATAATATAATAAGGCTTCATCCTTTGCCGGTCGTCACCGTAAATTTCATCGGGCGGCTCCCACAGATCTTCCTGGTTGTAAAACACCTGGATGTCCTGCATGTGGTACCGGGCGTAAGTTTGCACCTGGATTTCAAACTTGTCGACGGGGTAGCGGATGTGCTTTTTTAAGTCAGCCGGCATTTTGGCCAGGGGTTTGAAAAGATCCGGATATACTTGGGCGTAAGTCCTGATAATGGGATCCTGCTCATCGATCATGTAGAAGCTGACATCTCCGTCATAAGCATCGATGATTACTTTGACGGAATTGCGGATATAATTGAGCCCTATCCTTCTGAAATGGTTTTTGGATCGCTTGGAATAGGGATACATGTTGGAAATCGTATAGGCATCCTGAATCCAATAAAGCCTGCCCCCCGAAACCACCATATAGGGATCGCTATCATAGGCCAGAAAAGGCGCAATCGCTTTCACCCGCGGCTTGATCCGGCGGTTGAACATGATCCGGCTTTCAGGCGTCAGGTAGGTGGTAAACAGTATCTGGGGATCCTGAAATTCAATGGCGAACAGGAGTCTTTTCAGGAAGGAATCGATGGCAACACCGCCCTTGCCTTGATAATCGGTGTAGACGTTCTTATCTCCCTTGGGAAAATCAAATTCCTGGGCACCGGTCTTGACCAGGACGTATTCGTCGGTCTTTTCACCGTAATATATTCCCGGTCGATCAATCGCCAGGTCTATATCCGACACCGGGGGCAGGTCCTTTATCATGAGCTGCGGCAGCCCCTCGCTGGTAACCTCATTGACGGGGCTCATGGCCAGGCCATAGCCATGGGTGTAGATCAGGTGCCGGTTGACCCAGGTGTGGGCCTGGGGCGGGAGCTGATCGACGACCAGCTCCCGTGCGGCCAGCATGACCTGGCGGTAAGTGTTGTCGATCATATAGCGATCCACATCCACGTTGTTAAAATCGTAATAAAGCCTGATGGCCTGGATCTGCCGGTAGGTCTGCAGCAGTGGGCGTTCATCCCAGACCCTGATGTTCTGGATGGTAACATCATGGCCGCTGAGTTCCTCGGCGCTCAGCTCTTCATTGATCTCAAAATTAACCTCTTTAATATTGTTCAAATTATAAGCTTGGCGGGTAAACTCAATATTGTAGGCAATAAACGGGGATTCTTTGGCCAGTTCATTGGGTTTGACCACAACTTGCTGAACCAGGAAGGGAAGACCGTTGGCCAGGACCAGAATGGCTGCAACCCACACCCCGCCGCTGATCAGGAGTAGTTTCAGCTTGGGCCGAAAGGCATTGTAAATCAGAAAAAGGCTCCACAATAAAGATATCACCATCAACGCCCTGAAGACGGGTATTCGAACGTGCACATCCGTATAGCTGGCGCCGAAGGCCGGCCCCTGGGTGGAGTACAGGAGACCGTAGACCTTTAGATGATAACCCCATGCGACCAGAAGGACCATAATACCGGCAAGCACCAGGAGATGGTTGCTGACTTTTTCCGCAATTTTAACCTTGGGCAGCGAACTTGGCCGGTCATCCGCCAGAAGCACTTCCCCGACAAACTGGACCCCGCCGTCCTTTATATACCAGATAACCGCCACCAATCCGGCAAACAGCAGCATAATCAACAACTGCTCCCGGATAAACATATAAAAAGGCAGTGAGAATACATACCACCCGATGTCCTTGTTAAAAATGGGGTCACTGATACCGAAAGGTTGTTGATTAAAAAAGCTGAGAAGCATATTCCATTGTTCGGAAGCCCTTGAGGCAATAAAAAAACTGACAATCAGAATAGCGGCCAGAATAAGGTTATCCAGGGTGGCGCCCGAGATCGGGAAACCGCCGATTTCAGCTGTTGGCCGTTGCCCGCCGGCGGGAGTTAGACGCTGGGCGATATAGAGATTGACGGCCACGATGACGATCATAAAAAACCAGACGGCCGAGACAAGTCCGAATTTTCCCACGATCATGGTCCAGAACACCGAGGCGAAGCCCAGATTCTGAAACCACAGCCAGTTGGGATAAACAGCGATAACCGCCCCTACAAAAATAACCACAAGGATTGCCAGTAAAATAAGTGACCGCTTTACATTCATAATTTTAGACTCCGCAAAAAATGATCCCGATTGAGTCACAACCCAATGGGGTGATGTTTCAGGCCTCGTAAAATACTATGAAAATAGCTCTTTTTTTGGACAATATCTATGTCTATTAGCGCAAAATTGAGGGATTGAGGCATTGAGGGATTGAGGGATTAAAGGATAAAATAAATAAATTAAGATAGATAGAATTCCTTCAATTCCTAAATTCCTCAATCCCTGAATGCCTGAATTAGACCTATGTCCAATATATTTTTTTGCCACTAAATACACAAAAATATTTACTATGGTACTTAAGAGGATAACGCTATGTCTATTAAAGTTTGTTTAGCAGGCGCAACGGGTTGGGCCGGCTCATCACTCGCCGCAGGCGTACATGAAGCCGATGATATGGAACTTGTCGGGGCCGTGTCCCGCAGCCATGCCGGCCAATCTCTGGGCGATGCCCTGAATATTGC
>JAFDDW010000591.1 GCA_019310665.1 Deltaproteobacteria bacterium | reverse complement strand
CCCCTGAAAGGGGCCGGGGCCACCTCTGCTGGTGGTCGCTGATTTATATCAATTCATAAGCCGCCGGCATCGATCAGATTTGCACCCTTGATACATGCCCTCGCGGTAACGGTAGAACCTCTTAAATTCTCACCGGCATAGCCGGTGGCTTATGAATTGAGTTATTTCCATTTGACACAGAATGCTCCTTGCTTTATGATAACACATTGTTGCATAAACGGTATCGATGCCACCCACACAGGTATCCCACATTCCTTCAATCCAATGTTCCAATCGCACTACCTTGTCGTTAGACTCTGAGGCTCTCGAAGGGAGGCTCTCGACAGGTTGGGGCGAAGCCGCTAAAACTCCGTCTTAATTTGAGGATCAGATGATTCGGGACAGTCAAAAATACAGCCGGCAGCAAACTTTAAATAGCCTGGCTATTTTAATTATCCTCACGGCAATCGGCGGCGGTATTTTTTTGACCCAATTTGACTTCAATCCGTCGATATTGCCAACAGATTTTTTTTTACCGGCGGGGGAAAAAGACAAGGTTCCATCTTTATCTCCCACGGCCAAATCCATTATTCCCTTGCCCCCGGGCATGGTGCCGCTCACTTCACCGGAAATATTTGACCCTCAAACCCTGTCGGATAAAATCAACGGTAAGGCCGAACTGTACTTATCTGCTGGTTTTGTAGGCCTGGCCAGTCAACGCTTTAAAGATAAAGCCGGCTCGAACCTTTGGATGGAAGCTTATATATATGAAATGGACAACGGTCAAAATGCTTTTTCAGTCTTTAGCGCCCAACGACGGGAGGGCGCTGCATCGTTAGATCTGACGCCATATGCCTACCGGACTCAAAATGCACTTTTTCTGGTGCATGGCCCCTTTTACATGGAAATTATTGCATCCGAAGCAACGGATCGGGCGTTTCGCCCCATGAAATTGCTGGCTGAAAATTTCATAGGCGACACCCCCACCCGAACAGTCACCCTAGAGGAAAGAGACCTTTTCCCGGTGCCGGGACTGGTAGCCGACAGCATATCACTGATTTCTGCCGACGCCTTTGGTTTTGACCGCTTGAATCAGATATACACCGCGGAATATGAAGTCCGGGAAGAACGAATGATGGCCTTTCTTTCCCGGCGTCAGGAGACCGGGGAAGCACAGGAATTAGCCTCGGCCTATCACAAATTTCTGGTAACCTTCGGCGGCCAGAATATAGATGCGAACTTGCCGATCGCGAAAGCGCAGCTGGTTGAAATATTAGAGACTTATGAAGTAATATTTTCCTGCGGTCCATTTATCGCCGGCGTTCGCGAAGCCGGCAGCAAAGAACAGGCGGTGAATCTGGCTCTACAGTTGTATGAAAAGCTTAGAGAGGTAGTCGGTGAATCCTGATCCGGACAATAACGATTTGAACAGGCGCCAATTTCTGGCCCGCGCGGCCAAGGCCGGGGTTTCAATCGCGGCAGCCGGCGCCGCCGGTTTCTGGTTTCATGATTCCAGAGGTCCGGGTCGATCAAAAGAAATTGAAACGGATATTCACCTGCCGGATTATTCTATATCCGGTTTAGGGCCCAGAATGAGCATTGTCCGCGGCCGAAACAGAGTGGATACGCTTCGACTGGCGCTAAAAAGCATCGGCGGCATTGAAAGTTTTATTAATAAAGGCGATCGGGTATTGCTTAAAGTCAATGCCGCCTTTGCGTCCCCGCAAATGCTTTCGGCCACGACCCATCCCCAAATCGTATCCGGGATGACGCGGCTTTGTTTTGATGCCGGCGCATCTTCCGTCATCGTAACAGACAATCCCATCAATGATCCGAACAGTTGTTTTGCCCTCAGCGGCATTGCCGATGCCGCCCGCAGGGCCGGTGCCCAATTATTTCTGCCGCGCAATGATGCCTTCAAACCTTTAAGCGTCCCTGATGGCAAGCTGATTCGAAACTGGCCGGTTCTTTATGATCCCCTGAAGCGCATCAACAAAGTCATCGGTACGGCCCCGGTCAAGGATCACCATCGCAGCGGGGCATCGATGATAATGAAAAACTGGTACGGACTTCTGGGCGGTCGCCGCAACATTTTCCATCAGGATATCCAGACGATTATAACCGAATTGGCGATGATGATCCGGCCGACACTGGTCATATTGGACGGCACCACGACCATGATGACCAACGGGCCCACCGGCGGCTCTCTTTCAGACCTTAAGGAAACCAACACCATGATCGCCGGCACGGATCAGGTCGCTGTTGATGCCTTCGGCGCCACCTTGCTCGGAAAATCGTTAAACGACCTGCCCTTCATCGGCATGGCGGAAGCCGCGGGGCTCGGCACCGCTGACTACCAATCGCTGAATCCGGAATCAGGAATAGTTGATTAGTACCTTAGTAATTATTTTTGTGCATTATGTGGCAAGATCTTTTTATGAAACAATCAAGTTGCCCGGAGAAATGCCTAAAATTGCAAAATGCCTAAAATGCCTAAAGTTGAGGTATTCTATCGATTTAAATAAAAAAGACAGAGCGAAGCGATTCCCTCATTCGTCATTCGCCATTAGTCATTTTTTTGGTTCCGGTTTATCCGGGTTAGGCCCTTAATTGTAATATTTTTGCAATTCATGGCAAAACTTTTTTATATAATAGATGGTACTCCTTAATTTTAGGCATTTTAGGCACTTTAGGCATTTTAGGCATTTGCTGGAGAACCTAA
>JAFDDW010000590.1 GCA_019310665.1 Deltaproteobacteria bacterium | reverse complement strand
CAAGGAGCGCTTGCAGCTTGAATCGGTACATAATTCCAATTGGGGCAAAGCAGGGCTACGTCATTAAAGCAGGTAATTGACCTGAATATGCAAAAGTTGCTTGCTACATGAAAATTCCAAGCAACAAAAACCAAATTCCAAACAAATCCCAATGACCCAAATTCAAAATTCCAAACAGATGACCGGTCTACATTTGTACCAAATGGCATAATTACCGTCAGAGCTGGCTTTGTGAAGCGATACGGACCAACTGCGCTGAATGTTTTCGTAATGGATATTGAAATTTGAGATTTACCCTTCGACTGGGCTCAGGGTGGTGAGCCTGTCGAACCATTTGTAATTTGGTGCTTGCGATTTGGGATTTCGATAACTTTCATCCTTAAATTGTCAGTATTCAATAGTCATTCGTCAATTCCTTAGTTGGTCACTATTTTCAAACAGAACCTCCATTTGAGAAACGCTGTCGTCAAATAAAACCGTTTCCTCAATGTCCTGTCGCAAATAGGCATTTATTTTATCATACATTTCGATGGCATAATCGATTTGGGGATTGCTGCCGGACACATAGGCGCCGATGTTGATTAAATCTTCGGCCTTGCGGTAGGTGGCCATAATTTGCTTGAGCCGATGGGCGTTATGCTTGTGCTTTTCATCGACAATATCATCCATCACACGGCTGATGCTGCCGAGGACATCAACGGCAGGGTAGTGGTTTTGCATGGCAAGATCTCGGCTGAGATTAATGTGACCGTCTAATATGGATCGCAAGGCATCGGCGATCGGCTCATTGGCGTCATCGCCTTCCACCAATACGGTATACAAACCGGTGATGGTGCCCCGATTGTCGGTAGTCCCGGCGCGTTCAAGCAGTTTGGGCAACAGGGTAAATACCGAGGGTGTGTAGCCTTTGGTTGTCGGCGGCTCTCCCAAGGCCAGTCCGATTTCCCTTTGGGCCATGGCAAAGCGGGTTACCGAATCCATCATTAAATTGACATGGTTGCCCTGGTCCCGGAAGTACTCGGCAATGGCCGTCGCAATAAAAGCGCCCCGCATTCGAATCAGCGGTAAGCGATCCGAAGTCGCAACAACAATGACGGACCGTTGAAGTCCCTCTTCTCCAAGCTCTTTCTCAATAAATTCATTAACTTCCCTGCCCCGCTCGCCAATCAGAGCAATCACATTCACATCGGCTCTGGTTTTACGGGCGATCATCCCCAGCAGAACACTTTTGCCGACACCGGATCCGGAAAAAATACCCACGCGTTGACCACATCCGACAGTTAATAATCCATTGATAACCCGCACTCCCAAATCCAGTGGTTTGTGAATTCTCCTGCGCATCAGCGGGTTCAGTGCGGGTGCATAAATCGGATAATCGGCTTCAGGTTCAATGGATCCTTTGCCGTCAAGGGGATTGCCAAGGCCGTCGATGACGCGACCCAGCAATCCGGGACCTACCGGAACGACGGCATTCTGCTGTCTGGCGACAACCCGACATCCCGGTCCGATTCCCCGAAGCTCTTCCAGGGGCATCAGCAGCACATGATTGTTCTTGAAACCGGAAACTTCGGCCGCAATGGTATTATGGTTAGAGGTATGGATATCACAGACGGTCCCCAGGCAGGATACGGGACCCTGGGCTTCGACAACCAGACCGACGACATTGGTCACGCGACCGGTCGCCCGAATCGAACAGGTTGATTCCAGACAGGTATGGAATTTCGTTAAACTGACTCTGTTAGACATCATAACAAGATTGAAGATTGAAGATTGAAGATTGAAGGAATACTGTCATTTCTAATTCGCTTTCTCCATGGCGTTCCGAAAGGATTCCTCTACGGCCTGGAGCTGCCTTTCTATTCGGGCGTCAATTTCACCTAAATCCGTTTCAATCACACAGCCGCCGCTCTGAATACTCTCTTCGGCTTCAAAGGTGACATTATCAATATCTGAAATCAGGTTTGACAGCTGATACCTGGTCTCGCTGAAAAATTGCAGGTCGGATGGACTCATCTTGATTTTTATTTTGCCGGGATCATCGACTTTAGCAAGGGCCTCTTTGGCAACGCACAGCACCGTTTCTTTGTCGGTGGCGATCTCGCGGCAGATGACTTTTTGAGCGATGGCCAGGGCCAATTCCACCACTTCTTTTTCAATATGCTGATAGGTCTCTTTCCGTATTCTATCCAGCTGAATCAATGCGTTCCTAATACTGCTTATCAGCGGCTCTATTTTTTGGGTTCCCTGCTCAAACCCAGCGTTTTCACCTTCGCGCAAGCCCTCGGCAAATCCTTTTTGGTAGGCCTCTTCCACCCGTTTGTCAGCCGTCAACACCCGTCTCTTATACAGCGGATTCATACCACCGGCACCCGATTCCGATTGCGTACAGACCGGTTTGGTATTGTCATAACGGGCCCTTTGAAAATTGTCTTCCGGCGGCAAACACCGCTGAACACCCACCGGCCCGTCTACCGGTATATCAGGAAAACAATGCAACTTGAAACCGGTCGGTCTTCTCTGGGATGGGCGACTTTTATTGTTAGTCAATGATTTCTTCTCCCCGGCGGCCACTGATAATTATTTCTCCTTTGGCTTCCATTTCCTGGATTATTGCGGTGATGGCCTGCTGCGCATCGGAAACCTCCTTCATCCTGACCGGTCCCAGGTCCTCCATCTCTTCCTGCAACACTGAACCGGCACGTTC
>JAFDDW010000589.1 GCA_019310665.1 Deltaproteobacteria bacterium | reverse complement strand
AAAGCAAGCGTCACCGGCGGACCAAAAGTTCCTTGATAGTTATTTCCAAGCTTTTTTGCCAGGGTTTAGGGTTTATGCCGAAATGCTTTTGAATACGGCTGCAGTCAAGCGCCGAATAGATCGGTCTTAGCGCCCGGGTGGGATAATCAGCGGTGGTGATGGGTTCAATCCGGGTTGTTTTTACATCTGCATACAGGCGGGCCAACCCAACTATTTTTTCTGCAAAATTATACCAGGAGATTACTCCCTGGCCGCAATAATGGTATGTTCCCCAGTCAACATCATTATTGAATTGCATGCGATCAGAAATGATCAAAATTGTCTGGGCGAGGTCGGCAGCGTTGGTGGGAGATCCATATTGATCGGCAACAACACGGATCTTTGGTTTGGTTGTTGCGAGCTTGAGCATGGTTTTTGCGAAATTGTGACCATGGATACCGTAAAGCCAGGAAGTGCGAAGGATGATATGCTCTTTTAAGTGTGATCGAATCTCAATTTCACCTTCGGCCTTGCTTCGGCCGTAGACCCCTACAGGTGAGATCGCATCCGTTTCGAGGTAGGACCTGCCTTTTTGGCCGTCAAAAACATAATCGGTTGAAATGTGCACCAGGGGGATCTTGTTTTTGGCGCACATGCGGGCCAGATTCGCACTGCCGGTTGTATTCACCGCAAAAGCAAGGGCTGCTTCACTTTCGGCTTTATCAACCTGGGTATAAGCGGCCGCATTGATGACCACTTCGGGCTGATGAAAAGCCATGCAGCGGTCAATTTTTTCAAGGTCAGTGATGTCCATATCATCTTCCGAAGGTGCCTGAACACTGAAGCCCTTGAGTTGGCCTTGATTGATGAGTTCACGGCCAAGTTGACCGCCGGCGCCGGTGATCAATATTTTCATGATTTTTGGTCTCTTAAAAACCCTTTAAAAATTCTGGTCAGTCAAATACGCAAATTGTCGATCCTTTTCAGAAAGCGTGGGATCTTTCAACGGCCACTCAATGGCGATATACGGGTCCGACCACAGGATGCCACCTTCATCGCCGGGGTTGTAAAAATCGGAGCATTTATAGGCAACATGGGCACTTTCGCTCAGGACACAAAAACCATGGGCAAACCCTTCGGGTATGAAGAGCTGGCGCTTGTTTTCTTCGGACAGTATAACACCTGACCATTTTCCGAAGGTGTCAGATCCCGGCCGCAGGTCCACACCTACATCAAAAATTTTGCCGGTGACAGCCTGTACCAGTTTGGCCTGGGGATGGGTTTTCTGGAAATGCAGTCCTCGCAGGGTACCTTTTTTAGAAAACGAGAGATTGTCCTGAACGAAGATGCAGTCAATATCGGCGGCTTCAAAGCGCAGGCGATGGTGGGTTTCCAGAAAATATCCCCGTTCATCTTTAAATACCCGGGGCTCTATGATCAGCAGTCCGTCCAGTACTGTGGGGGTGATATTCATGCAATCTCCCGTCTATTGCTCCAATTTTCTTTCCGACTCAAATAATATAAAATATTTCCCGCCGGTATGCAAACTTCCTTTGCGAGCCAAAAGCGATTAACCGGATTTCTCATCGATTTGATGCAGGCACTGCACGATCTGTGAGTAGGCCTTTAAGTCCGTCAACCATCTTTGCGGTATGGCCTCCGGTCCAAGGTGAGCACCTAAAATCATCCCGGCAACCAATCCTCGCCCGGCAGAATCTCCCCCCGCCATGGCGTTTTCGATCAGGCCTTGGCTCAAATTTTCTTCATACTTGGCGATCAGATGAATGACACAGGGAAAGGCCGCCTCAATTTCGCACATCTGGCCAAAATCCAGCATGGCCTGGCGGGTATCTTTATCGGTACTTTTCAGGCCGTCATCGACCCATTTTTGATAGGGTTCCCGGGAAAATCCGTCATCCACTACCTGTTGAACGGCCGCAAGGGGCGTCTCACCGTGAATTACCCTCCCGGCTACCCCTGCAAAGAATTCGGCACTTTCGATGACGGCCGGATTGTTATGGGTAAGTGCAGTTTGAGACCTGACGCTTTGCATCAGTTTATCCGGATCATTATGGTAGCAAAAGACTAACGGCGCAATCCGAGCGGCACCGGCCAGATCATCGGATCCGGAACCCACTGCGGAAATATCTTTTCGGGCGGTAAAATTGTCAAGGGTATCTTTGGTGGCCCCGTCAAAATAGCCGTCATAAGATTTGAAAAAATCCTGCCAACTCTTGGCAAAATGCTTGAGATTAAAGCCCGAACTAGCGGCCACCGATTTGAGCAGTACCAGGGTTTGATCCCCGTAATGGGTAAAATCCCCAAGGTCCTTGGTTGGATGATAGGTTGGCCTTTCGGGTTTTATGTAGTTTTCTACCTGCCCCCACTTTTTATCAATGACATTGGTATTGTATATCCAATGCACCCCCAGTGACAGCGCATCGGCCGCAAAAGATGCCAGCACCATGGCTTTGGCTTTATCATTCATCGCTTTCTCCTTTGGTTTATGGTTGTATTTAAATGAGGGGTCGGGGAGTTCTTCAAACTTCGCCCGATCCGCCCGGGGAATAGCCCGTGCGAGTCGTAACAATATTTAGATAATATTAGACTTTTTTTTTAATCTTCAATGTCAAGAAGGAATTATCTGAAACGGTTATCGAAATTTTATCTGGAGTAACATGCGAGAAGAAATATCCGGCAGGATAAATAATTTGAGGTATGAGTATTG
>JAFDDW010000588.1 GCA_019310665.1 Deltaproteobacteria bacterium | reverse complement strand
GAATTATTTTATGAGGATCTTATAAAATACCGGCCGTCGATTTTTTTTACGGTTCCGACCCTGCTGGGAGCTCTGGCCGATTATAAAAAATCCTGTCGTCAGGACGGAGTAGATTTGCCGCCGGTAGAGGGCTTGAGAACCTGTGTTTCATCCGCTGAGATTCTCTCTCCGGAGATTTATAAAAGATTTAAGAAAGAATTCGGTGTTGAAATCCTGGAAGGAACCGGCTCCACCGAGATATGTCATATATTCCTTTCCAATCGTTTTGGCGAGGTTCGCCCCGGAAGCACCGGCAAGGCTGTACCCGGATATCAGATGCGGCTGCTGGACGACGACGGCAACCCGGTCAACCCCGGTCAGATCGGAAATCTGCAGGTCAGCGGCGGTTCCATTGCATCGGTCTACTGGAACCAGAGGGAGGAAACCCGGCGCAACATGCTGGGCGAATGGTTTGTCACCGGAGATCGCTATCTGGTCGATGAGAATGGATTTTTTTTCTTCCGTGGCCGCAGTGACGACATGCTGCGGGTGGGCGGTAAATGGCTGGCACCCCAGGAAGTCGAACATACATTAAACCAGCATGAGGCCGTGGCCGAGAGTGCCGTGGTGGGCTACCAGGATAAGGATGATTTGATTAAACCTTACGCCTTTGTGGTCTTAAAACCCGACGTTTCACCATCGGACAAGCTGGAAGAGGAGATCAAGCAGTTCGTCAAAGATCGCATCGCGGCCTATAAATATCCGCGCTGGATCAAGTTTGCCGACAGCATTCCCAAAACCTCAGGGGGCAAAGTTCAGCGATTTGTGTTGCAGGAGAAGATCCAGGAATAGGAAGGTTTCAGGTGTCGGGTGTCAGCCATCCTTTAATTGAGGAATTGCGAATTTAGGAATTTAGGTATTTTTTGGAATTTGTCGATTAATTTCAGCGATACAAGAATTCCTCAATTCCTGAATTTCTTAATTCCTAAATCATTGATTTCCTGACACCTGAAACTTAATTAGAGTCTATGCGTGGGGAAACTATCATCGCCCCCGAAAGAAATTAGCTATGCTAAATGTAAACAACATCGAAGTAATATATGACGATGTCATCCTGGTCCTGAAGGGCCTTTCGCTGCAGGTTAAAGAGGGCCAGATCGTGGCGCTTTTGGGTGCCAACGGGGCGGGCAAGACCACTACCTTAAAGGCCATATCAGGCCTGCTTAAGGTCGAGGAGGGTGAGGTCACCGGTGGCTCTATAGAGTTTATGGGCCGGCGGATTAACGAGCTGGACCCCGAAGAAATTGTTCGCCTGGGCATCTTTCAGGTGATGGAAGGGCGCTGTGTATTTGAAAACCTGACTGTCCACGAAAACCTGATTGCGGCCACCCGAACCCGCAAAAGTCGCAAGGTGATCCGGGAGCGTTACGACATGGTGTTCGAATATTTTCCGGCGCTCAAGCCCCTGCGCCACCGATTGGCCGGATACCTGTCCGGCGGGGAGCAGCAAATGCTGGTGATCGGTCGCGCCTTGATGTCGCGAACCCAATTGATGATGCTGGATGAGCCTTCGCTCGGATTGAGTCCGATACTGGTTGCCGAGATCTTTAACATTTTAAAGCGACTGAACCGGGAACAAAAGATTACCATGCTGCTGGTGGAGCAGAACGCCCATCTGGCCTTGTCAATTGCCGAGCACGGATACGTGATGGAAAACGGCAAGATCGTGCTGGATGATTCGGTCGACAAGCTGAAAGAAAACGAAGACATCAAAATGTTCTATCTGGGGTTGACGGAAATGGGAACCAAGCGCAGTTACAAGGATGCGAAGTTCTACAAGCGTCGCAAGCGGTGGCTCACTTAAATTTCTGATCTGGAAACAGCCCTTTTGTCCGCCTCAGGCGGATCAATCTTCAGAATTGCTTGTTCCCAGATCAGAAATTGAGTGTCTTTATTTACAAAAATAATAACTGATAGAGGGGAGTTGTTATGCCAAAGGTTGGAATTTTAGGTTGTGAAGCCACTACCCGGGATATGGACTGTGTGATGATCGGCTGTTTCGGTAATCTGCGGGGCAGACAGGGGATGTTTGAACGCTATACGGAAGACGATCCACCGGAGCTGGTCGGCATTATCAGTTGCGGCGGATGTCCTACGGCCTTCGGAACAGACCGCGTCTGGCAAAAAGTCAGGGCGCTGAAGGAATATGGGATCGAGGCCCTGCATTTGACCTCCTGCTTGGTTCAGGTTTGCCCTTTTTTGAAGGAATTTACTGAAGCCATCCGAACGGAGTACCCCGATCTGCAAATTGTGGAAGGCACCCATCCGTTTCATGACATCGATGCCTTTAAAGCCGGAGTCAAGGAACTGACGACCCAGCGCGCGGTAACTCCTCAAAAAATGAATGACCTCGTTTTCAGACGCATTAAAATTCACTCGGAAGAAGATGAGAAAGAGGCAAACGAATAATTTTGGAATTCGGGGATTTAGAAATTTAGGGATTAAAAGATTAAGGGATTAGGGACTCAATAATTTAGGGATTCAGGAATTTAGAAATTGATTCAATAGTTCTTAAATTGGTAAGTTCATAAGTGCCCTAACCTATACTTGAGTTGATAAAATTCGAAGCTAAGTCAAAACTTCGATTGACTATATGATATCACAAATTTTCGTGGCCATTTGATTGTGGTGATTAGTTTACAGTATCAGCACTTTTGGGAGTCCGTATTTTT
>JAFDDW010000587.1 GCA_019310665.1 Deltaproteobacteria bacterium | reverse complement strand
CGGGCATATCAAGAAGAAGCATCTGTTGTTTTATCTGGGCTTTTTCGTAGGTTACATGCTTCTTTCCTACGTTGCCTTCGATGTCATTATTTTTGCCATCCTCTACGCCGAGCCTGTCTACTGGCTGATCGGCAAAACCGGCCTCAGTCAGACGACCGTTATTTCCAGTTTGTCGAGTGTGGTTATTATCTGTGTTTTTTTAATTTATTTCCGCTTTATTTTTGGCTTTTTCATGCGCAACTTTGAACGCCAGGCGGACACCTATGTCTATGCCCTGTTTGACAGTGCTAAACCGTTGATCTCCACTCTTGAAAAGATAGCGGCTACGAGCGGGCAGTCAGCGGACAAACCCAACTGGCATCATTTCAGTATCCGCCAGCGCATTGATTATCTTAAAAAATGCGAAACAAATGCGTCCTGGATATCCCGCCATGATGCCAAAATCAAAAAGAGCATCGGCGTTTATCTGGGGTGCCTGCTGTTGCTGGGGGTTTTGGGTTATCAGCTGAATGTGGGGATGATCGGTGAAAGGCTGAGCAGTCATTTTCTTGAGAAAGTCCTTTTGAGAGAGATAGACAAGGGGTCGGACAATCCGAATTTATACAGTCTGCTGGGAAATATTTATTACAGCAAGAAAAACTGGCCCGGTGTACAAGATGCCTGGGAAAAAACATTGACGCTGGATCCGGACAATGCCGAAGTGCTCAACAACCTGGCCTGGCATTATGCCACCTGTGAAGATAAGCAATACCGGGACCCCGATCGAGCGCTGGCCATGGCAACTCTGGCCGTCAGGCTTGAGAACCTTCCCCATATCTGGGATACTTTGGCCGAAAGCTACCATGTCAATGGAATGCCCGGCCGGGCAGTGGAAGCCGCCCAACGGGCCCTGGCGTTGGCCAAAAAAAATCGGAGTTACTTTGAAGATCAGCTAGAAAAATTCAAAAAAGCAGGAGGGTACTGAGGGAAGGAATAAAAGGTTCAGGGTTCAAGGGTTCATTTAACAGCGAACCCAGAACCGTAGAATGTCGAAGGAAGGAATATAAGGAAAAGCGAACCGAAGAACCGCAGAATGTCGAATATCGAATGTTGAAGGAATGAATTCTATCGATTTTATAAAAAGACTGAACGCAGCGAAACCGCCCTTTGAAATTCTGCGTTAGCTTTTCCTACCTTGCGATTTTAGGGGTTATTAGTAGCGGCGGGGTTTATCCCCGCCTAATAAAGCCCGCCAATTTGTCCGGACTCAGGTTACCGACGATACCGGGCGGGGATAAGGCCCGCCTTTAATAATTAAGATCGATGGGTCATCCAGCTATGCTGGGAACATCCGCCCCTACGATGTAATGCTGGAGGAAATCTCCCTATTTTATAAAATAGATAGAGCGCAGCGATTCAACCCTTCGACATTCTGCGGTTCATTATTCTACGGTTCTTCGGTTCTCTTTTCCCCGGTTCTTCGGTTCGCTTTTCAACCCAGGCCCCGCCATCAAAGCGGCCGGTTTAATCCAAAAAGAAACTGAAGTTTCATATGAAGGTTATCTAAAAATCCCGATCCCCAGAACCCGCAACCTGCAACTCACTGACGCCATCTTTTCAATCTGAAATCCCAAATCTGAAATCCGAAATCGAAAGGCCCTGAACCTCTGAAGCCTCCCCAAAATTACCGAATACAGACCTTGCGCACCTGCAGTAAATCCAGCTGGCCGTTGAAAATTTTTTCTATTCCATCCTGCTTAAGCGTTACCATTCCGTCCTTTACGGCCTGGGCTCTAATTTCGCTAATCTTGGCTGTATTTTGAATCAGAAGCTTTATCTCATCGGTTCCCATCAATAATTCGTGCAGCGCCATCCGCCCCCGGTACCCATGGCCGTTGCAATCATCACAACCGACCGGCTTATTGAGCATCAACTCATCCTTAAAGGAAATTTTTAGCCGGTCGTTGAACCAGTCCAGTCCATATTCCCGTTCCAGGGAGCTATATTCTTCCAGCGAGAGATGATAGGGTTGCTTGCAATTTTCACACAGGGTTCTGGCCAGCCGCTGGGCCAGAATACACAGGATCGCGTCGGAAAAATTAAAGGGGTCCATTCCCATATCCAGCAGACGGGTAATGCTTTCCGGAGCGCTATTGGTATGTAATGTTGATAACACCAGATGTCCGGTAAGTGATGCCTGGATTCCGATCGATGTGGTTTCTTTGTCGCGCATTTCACCCACCATGATGACATCCGGGTCGGCCCTGAGAAACGAACGCATGGCAGCGGCGAAATCCAATCCGATCTTGGGCTTGACCTGGAGCTGGCGCAATCCTTTTTGAGTAATTTCCACCGGATCTTCAGCGGTCCAGATCTTGGTTTTGGTATTATTGAGATACTTCAAGGCACTGTGAAGGGTGGTGGTTTTACCGGACCCGGTGGGGCCGCAAACAAATATGATTCCATAGGGATTGGAAATCGCCTCCACAAAATTTTTATAGTTGTTTTCGGAAAAACCTATTTGATCCAGCGGTAAGGGCTCGTTGCCATCCAGGATGCGCATGACGACATCTTCCATGCCGCCCTGGGTTGGGAGGGTCGCCACCCGCAGCTCAATATTCTTGCCGCCGAATTTCTTAAATTTGATTTTTCCGTCCTGGGGTTTGCGGCGTTCGGCAATATCCAGATCGGCCATAATTTTAATTCGGGATACAACGGCACTGCGGTAATTGAAG
>JAFDDW010000586.1 GCA_019310665.1 Deltaproteobacteria bacterium | reverse complement strand
CATCCATTTTGTAGCAAGGTCTCAACTCAACTCAGTAATCGGATAACTCAATAAGAGTTTCAACGCGGAAAACAATCAAGTTCAGATCTGGAATCTGGAAAGTTGGCCCGCACTTCCGATTGTTCTAATTTTTTATTTTTAAAATTTTTTTGCGGAACATTTTCTATTAATGTTGCTATTATACCATCCCCGGTTTTTACTAAAAAACAAAAGTTCCGTGAACTAAACAATGAAATTCTTGAAACCGGATTGTTGACCTTTTAATACCATAATGACTGGGGTGGTGGAAAAGTGCGGCCCCTGTCATATTTTCTTAATATTGTCCTTTGTAAGATATCGTTTGAGTATCTTGAACTTTAAGCTACTGTTTAAATTTAAGATATATAGCAGATAGCACAAATTCGCTTTTTTAAAAAAAGGCTGTTTGACCTGTAATTTTGATCGTTTTGAATTTATTGCGATATTCGAACCATATCCCACGTTTTACCACCTGTGGGCGGTACCACAATATATTGTGGTAGCTCGCTGGCCGCAAAAATCATTGTCCATGTATATTTTGTTATGCAATCTGTAGTTTTCTGAAATTATAACCTTAGGCACGCAACCTCTAACCCACTCTTTTGAAAAATGGCGGAGATTGCCATACCCAATCTGCAATGCCGAATGATTCAATTCGATAACTATGGCAAGATGCCCTTTTTCAAACGCAATTTGTTGGGCGCACCGATTATAAATCGGAACCAATAATTGATGTAGAATATCGCAGGAAATCGAGTCTGTAATAGCTGTCAAGCATGTTCCACAGAGATGGTATGGCTATCACAAGTGTAAATCGAGGTAAAAAACTAAATGTATATAGCAGCAAGTACAACTCGCAGAAAGGGAAAAAAAGAGCCACATTATTTATTATTAATGAATAATTTTTTTTGATTCGTTTAAATCTACGGACAATCCGTCCTCTCGAAATCAGCGGCAAATACAGCTAAATCTGAGCCGTCCACATCGCCATCACCACCCAACGGATGGATGTCGCCTTCACAGGCACTAGGGACAGGAGTCACATTGAGTTCGTTGAAATAAAATTGGGTTCTATCACCAGTTAGAAACGGTCCTATATCCCCTACTGATTCCGGTGTTGGTGTACCGATCGCAATATAGGTGACATTAAGCACTGTATCGAACAAGTGAATACGGGGGTTACCTATAGGGGCGTTTGGGGAGTTTAGCACCGTATAACCGGCAAACGCCGACAGGAAATCAGTGGACAAGTCCGGTGCCGAATTTCCGGCCGCAACCCAAATACCACGCTTAAAACTACTCACACCATCAACTATCACCTGCGAAAGATCAACAGGCGTACTGAACCTGAACAGGGCAAACTGAACACTTGGCAATGGATTACTGCTACTAGGCATGGAAGTGTTGTCAAAACCAGGGGCAGAGATAGACGTACCACGATCCGTGTCAGTCTGCCCCAGGTTTTGCCAACTTCCGAGTCCCAATCCGGTATCACAGAATCCCCTTACACATTTCCCGAACACCTGCTCTTCGAAAATATCACCATCTCCAGTCGTAAATGGTCCATATATAGTTGAAGAACTTTCGGAAAACTCCACTTGGTAAGCCGTTGCCGTGGCGGTAACGGCACCATTGGTCATAGAAATCGCGTTGGGAAATTCCGTCACCGTTCCGTTAAGAAAGTCAAACGTTACCGCTTCTGCTGAGAAAGTAAATGCAATGACCAGTGTGCCGGTAAACAGGGTTAGTGCGACTGACCTCCACATTAGTCCCGCTAATTTCGATTTGATAATAAATATTTTCATCTGGAATTTCATGCTCACCCTCCCCATGAAGTTGTTGGGTTGGTGCCATAATTGTGTCCCAAACGATAAGTTGGAGATCCCACAGGGTTTAGAACTGCTGCGAAGAAATCTATGTTACATAGCAAAAATAGGCCTAGTTATTAATAATTCTGTGAAGGCAATAATACGACCTACTCCTCGATTACCTTTTATCTTTCTCCCATCGAAGATAGCAATTAATTTGATTACAAGTGGAATGATTTTTCCGTCCTTGCTTTTTACCCTGATTTTCAGAAGTTCATTATGTTCTTCGGAAATCACCACTTGAAAAGCATTGTCCGCTTTTGGCAAATCAGATAATATGACATAGTTGTTGAAATTTTTGCCTATGACTTCATACGCTTTATACTCAAGAAGCTTTTTTATTTCGGGCGATATATATTCGACCGTGTGATTTTAATCCAGATGCTATCATATCCCTAACTTAAAATCTGGATCAGTTTTTGGGGGGCAGGTCAGTATGTCATTTGGACAGTACATCAAATTTTTGTCAAAAGCATTCTGCCATAGCTGTCCGCGTATTTCCCTGTTTCACGATAGCCCTAAACAGCGACATCATTGACCCGTTCTAGCGAGATCGGTGCGTACCAGCCAGACGGTTAGCGCCAGGATGGCCGCACCCTGCGCTACCAACGCGGCGAGAACCGTGACGGCAGGCCCCCCGGTTCCGAGGATAGGTGGCGCAAAACTGCCGGGTGCGCTTGCATAAGTGGCAGTGGTCAGTGCGGAGGAAAAACTTGCGCGCAACCCGTCAAGTGCCCAGTATGCTGGAATAGCAGCCTGCGAGAGCCAGACGAGTGGAGACTCGATCCTAGCCAACCCACTGGACAGGATTGCCTGGGCAATCAGTACAACAGGCAACAGAGTCATCGCCCGCTCTACAGTGGCACTGATGGCCGAAACGAAGAGTCCAAGCGCGGTTCCGGTGAGTGCGGCAAGGGCAAGCACCGTCATTTGAAGGGCCGGTGTTCCGGTCAGCCCTGTGAAAACGCGAACAACCTCGAGTAGCACAATGGATTGAAGGATTGCCAGCATGCCCAGGAACGCGATCTTGGAGGTGATATAGGGTATGGCGACGATGCCGAACCGGCTTTCATGGCGAAAGATAGTACGCTCCTTGACGATCTCGCGGACGCCGAGTGTCCCGGAGCACCAGAGGACGGCGATAACCAGGACAAAGCTGATCTCCTTGGTGCTGGCAGCGTGCTGTAAGGCGAAGGGCGCCCTGATCCAGCCAAAGACTAGTGCAACCATCGCCGCAATTACGGGGGCTTGCAGAAGCTGAAGCGCGATGGAGCCGAGATCGCGGAGATTGATATCTACGTACCGGCGAAACTGAAGCCACGCCTGTGTCGTTACAGAGGTGGCTGGACGGGCCGGCGATTCCGTATCCAACTGTGCGGCTTCGAGCGCTGGTGCAGTGAAGGCCATCGCCCCTGTTGGTGTTGCAAGGAAGCGCTCATGCCAGTCCTCGGCAGTACGTTCCCCTTGCCTACGGTAGACGCTCTCGAGGTCGTCAACCTCGAAGATTCGCTCAAGGTCACTCGGC
>JAFDDW010000585.1 GCA_019310665.1 Deltaproteobacteria bacterium | reverse complement strand
AGCGTGCGGGGTTCCGCTACTCCGCTTCCAAGAAAGACAGTCATTCCCGGCTTGATATGGGCCAGGACCTCCTCGGGAGAAACAACAAGATTTTCCCATTGATTTTTTGTGTAACCGCTCATATTTTTATGTTTACGATTCAAACCACCAGCGCTGCACGGCGCTTTGACCGTCCATCTCCCAATTACCGGCCGGATCTTCAATTGTATTTGACTTATACTTGAAAAACAATCTATATCTTAAAATCTTTTTGACAAATACCATATGACAAACGCTCTAATGACCATTGTAGCATATTTGAACGCAGGCATTTTTTTTGCGTTGGGTCTTTCTGCAATACAAATTCTAAATAAGGATATCACCATGAAACGAATGTCAAGAAGCGGTATTGGAACCACTGCGGGTTTTGGACTAGGGGCATTTTCCAGAGATGAGCTGGATTCCATTCACTATGCCACTCTGCAGATCTTTCAGGATACCGGTATTAAAGTGATCAATGAAGAAGCCCTGGAAATATTCCACGGCGGGGGATGTGACGTTGAACGCTTCAAGGGATACGGTATTGTGAAGGTACCGTCGTATGTTGTTGAAGAGTGTGCTTTCTGGGCGCCCCATACCATCGTCTATGATGCCCGCGATCCCGATAAGGATTACATAGCTGAACCCAACCGCGTGGGTTTCACAACGTTTGGCGGGTGCATCAACGTCGTGGACCCGCATACCCGCGAAGTTCGGCCGGCAACCAAGAAAGACTGCGGTGAAATTGCCCGGGTATGCGATTATCTCGATGAAATTTGCGTGGTTACCAGAAGTGTCAACTCGACGGATGTCCCACCAGGGGCCCTGTCCGTCCATAACCTGGACGCGCAGTTGAGAAATACCGGCAAACATGTTTTTCTGGGCGTTGATTCTCCGCGCTCTTTGGAGGTAATGATTGAACTCGCTTCAGCGGCCGTTGGTGGCCGGGACAATTTCATCAAACGACCGAATTTTACCCCCAGCATTTGTCCCCTAAGCCCGCTCATCCTTCCTGACAATTCCTGCAACGTGATTATTAATTCCGCCAGGTCGGGTTTGGGGGTCCTGATGCTTCCCATGGCGCTTTCCGGCGGAACATCATCCGCCACCCTGGCCGGCACCCTGGTAACCCACAACACTGAAGTATTGAGCGGCATTATCCTGGCCCAACTGACAAAAAAGGGCGTATCGTGCACTTATGGCAGTACCAGCACTATCCTGGATTTAAGGTTCGGCACGTCAGCCATCGGCTCACCCGAATACGGCATGATCAATGCCTCTATAGCCAAGCTGGCTCAATACTATCGTCTGCCCAGTTATGTCGGTGGAGGCGCTTCCGACAGCAAGATACCCGATATCCAGTCCGGATATGAATTTACCCTCAGCGCCACACTGAGTGCTCTGGCAGGCGGAAATATCGTGTTTGGATCCGGAGTTCTGGAACAGGGCTTGACAATTGATTATGCCAGACTTGTTATGGATGCCGAAATGATCAGAATGATTCAGGTTGCCATTAGGGGCATAGAGATTTCAGACGAAAAACTGGCGATGGATGTTATTCATGAGGTTGGTCCCGGTGGTGCTTTTATCACCCATGACCATAGCCTACAATCCATGAGAAGCCAGTCCCAGACGAAGTTATTTGACCGCAGATCCCGTGATGATTGGATGGAAATAACCAAGGGAATGCCCATGCGTGAAAGGGCTTATGAGGCCGCAATTGACATTATCCAAAATCATAAGCCTTACCCGCTGCCGGAAGGCGCCCCGGAAACCATGGACGAAATCGTAAGGGAATTTGAAAAAGAACTCGGTATCGATAAAAAATAGATATGATTGCATCCAAATCCGGCGCAAGCGGCTTTGGCGCTCACATTTTAGGTCTTTCGTTTTTGGGATCATAAGGAGAACGGATGTGTACGTTAGCCGGAATCATCCTGCCTTCAACCTCGATTTCATATGTACCGGTTAAAATCCAATCTTCGGTGATGCCTTTCTCATTTTTGACATATCCCATGCCCACAGCGGAGCCAACCTTGAAGCCATAGGCTCCGGAGGTCAAGTTTTCCATCCAGACCCCGTCTCTATAAACCGGTTCACCACCATAAAGCATGATATCCGGATCTTCAGGGGTAAACATGACAAGCTTTTGCTGAATTCCTGCTTCTTTTTGCTTTAATAATGCTGCCCGTCCAATAAAGTCGCCTTTGTCCGGCTTTACAGCAAAACCCAAGCCGGCCTCATAGGGTGTGACATCCGGTGTGATGTCGGATTCCCAATGGCGATACCCGGTTTCAAGCCGTAGCGAGTTGACTGCCTGCATGCCTACCAGACGTAATCCAAACTCTTTGCCCTCTGCCAATAGAGCATCAAATACCGCCGTTGTAAACATGGTTGGTATATAAAGCTCCCATCCTAATTCACCGACATAAGACATTCTCAGCAGCCATGGCCTGGCATAGGCGATATCGACCGGCTGGGCCGTACCATAAGGAAAGTTTTCATTGGAAAGCTCAGCATTGGTCAGCTTTAGCAGCAAATCCCTGGATCTGGGCCCCATTACCCCCAGCATGGCATAAGCCTGGGTCACATCGGTTATCACGGCATGGGAATCGGCCGGGATCCGGCGCTTGATATAATCAAAATCGCGAACCGAGGTTGCCCCCGATGTAACGATAAAGAACGCATCTTCAGAAAACCG
>JAFDDW010000584.1 GCA_019310665.1 Deltaproteobacteria bacterium | reverse complement strand
CAGCGGCCAAGAGAAAGCTGAAATATTGAAACGAATCCTGGAAGGCGAATACCAGCCGGATCTATTGCCGTCCCAACTGATTCGGCCCAACCACGGCCGGTTGCTGTGGCTTGTGGATCAGGCGGCTGCCGGTCGATTGACTCTGTCTGTATAAAATGAGGTTCAGGGTTCAAAGTTTCAGGGTTTGGGGCTTCGCGCTGAGCGCTTCGACCCCACAGGCATGGTTCTGAACCTTAAACATCTATTTAAAGGGAGACCTCATCCATGAGCGCTCAATGTGACATCGGACTGATCGGTCTGGCCGTAATGGGGCAGAACCTGATTCTAAATATGGCGGACCATGGATTTAAGGTGTCAGCTTACAACCGCACCACCAGCAAGGTTGACGATTTTCTGGCCGGTCCGGCCAAAGGCAAGTCAATTGTCGGCTATAAAAGCCCCGAGGAGTTTGTCGACAACCTTAAAAAGCCCCGGCGGGTCATGCTGATGGTTAAAGCCGGAAACCCTGTCGGGCAGACCATCGCCCAAATTACACCTCTGCTGGAAGCCGGAGATATTATTATCGACGGCGGCAACTCATACTATGCGGACACCGAGGACCGTTTGAAAGAACTGGAAAAAAAGGGAATTCTTTTTATCGGTACCGGCATCTCCGGGGGCGAGGAAGGCGCCCGCCACGGGCCGAGCATTATGCCCGGCGGCTCGCAAGCGGCCTGGCCGCATGTCCAAACCATATTTCAAAGTATTGCCGCCAAAGTTGGCCCCAACAACGATATTGCCTGCTGCAACTGGGTCGGGCCCGGTGGGGCCGGCCACTATGTCAAAATGGTGCACAACGGCATCGAATACGGTGATATGCAGCTTATTTGTGAAGCTTACAGCCTCATGAAAGATGCGCTGGGGCTATCCAATGAAGATTTGTATGAGGTATTTGCCCGCTGGAATGAAGGTGAACTTGACAGTTATTTGATTGAGATTACCCGGGATATTTTTTCGGTTGTTGATCCTGAAACCGGCCACACGTTAGTCGATATGATTCTTGACAAGGCCGGCCAGAAAGGCACCGGCAAGTGGACCGGTCAACTGGCTCTAGACCTGGGGGTTCCCACCACCCTCATCACCGAAGCGGTCTTTGCGCGCTGCCTTTCGGCAATAAAGGAAAAACGAGTACGGGCCGGCAAATTGCTGAAAGGTCCCGATGATGCCGTTGACAGGTTTAGAGATTCTGTCGATCAAGAAGAAATTATCGAGGCCGTCCGTCAGGCGCTATATGCTTCAAAAATATGCAGCTATGCGCAGGGATTTTACCAACTCCAGGCGGCTTCCGAAGAAAATGGCTGGGATCTCAGGTACGGCGAACTGGCCATGCTGTGGCGGGGGGGGTGCATCATCCGGGCGGCCTTTCTGGAACGTATCAAAGAGGCCTTTGACCGTGATCCCGGTCTTGAGAATCTCCTGCTGGATTCTTACTTCAGAGAAGCAGTGGAATCATGCCAGCAAGGATGGCGGCAGGTTGTGAGCACCGCTGCCCGCATCGGCCTCCCTGTACCGGCCATCAGTGCGGCCTTGAATTACTACGACGGCTACCGCAGCCAACGCCTGCCCCATAATCTGCTGCAGGCCCAACGGGATTATTTCGGCGCCCATACCTATGAGCGTCTGGATCGGGAGGGGGTGTTTCATACCGAGTGGCTTGAGCTGCGGCGTGAACCCAAGGAGTAATTACTCCGCCCTGAAAAATAGTACATTTAGGGTTGCAAATTGTTTTTTGAAAACTGAAGTAAGTTGTTAGATCGAAGGTTCGGCGGATTAATTATTTTATGCTGCGCATTTTTTTATGCTATTCTTGACTTTTTAATTTCATCCTAGATGCTGATGTAAAAAAGAATAGTATGGACTAAGCTACTGAAATCTTGTACTTTAGTTTACTTAAGAACCTTTCTTAAATTGATAAAATTGCTGCGATCAAAACCGAGGGTTTTGAAAAATGAAAGCAGGTCGGTGGAATCCCAGCGAACCGATGTGTAAACATTTTCGACGCCCTGAGCTTTATAATAGTTCAAAATTTCTTCTGCCAGAGTTGCGCCGATGTCCTGACCCATAAAATTGGGATCTACACCGAGGGTAGCAATCCAGGCGCTTTTGGGCATACCGAATCCGGCGGTGAGGATGTAGCTGATCATAAATCCCACAACTTTACCGTTCAGTTCAGCGACAAAGCAGGCTTCATCGTCTCGTTGGGAATGTTCTTCCACCACGCGCTTGAAACCCGGATCAACCGGTTTCATGGTGATGGCCGCGTAAATCCGGCTAATTTCGTCCGCATCATTTTTTTCCAAATTTCTTATTTGAACTTTATCCACAGATGATTCCCTTTTTTCCTGATAATTAGTTAATTCGGATAATTTTAACCTTGTGGCCCACCCAATTCGGGGGGAGATATACTCTGCCGCTGTTACCGCTCGACTTGACCCGCTTTTCGATCATTTCTTCACCGTATATCTCAAATTTGACCTTGTTATTAAGAGCGTTTACGATACTCGGCACTTCTGCGGTGGGCTCTTTTTCATCAGTTTGATTTTTTTCGTTTGGCACGTTATTCGCCTCTTTTGTTTATTAACTTAATAGGCTTGATTGTTGCTGCGAGATGCTGTAAATAATTGATTTGAAAGCTACAATACGGCTACATTGTATCAGAGTCAAGTAAAAAGAATAAAACTTGAAG
>JAFDDW010000583.1 GCA_019310665.1 Deltaproteobacteria bacterium | reverse complement strand
TGATTTCTTCATAATTTACGCCTTCAAGCTCACCGGTCCCCTTTTTGATGGCACGCTCGATGTTGTCTTTGGGCATATTGTCACTTTTGGCCGCTTGAACCGCCGATCGCAACCTGGGATTCATGTCGAGATCTCCCCCTCCCATGCGGGCGGCCACCGTAATTTCTTTGATCAACTTGGTGAAAATCTTGCCCCTTTTGGCATCGGTGGTGGCCTTTTTATGTTTGATGCTCGACCATTTGCTGTGTCCTGACATGAATTCCTCCTCGGCTCAATTGAGGTAAACTCAATTGAGCGTTATTCGTTATTTCTTGAATCCCAATCCAATTATATATATCTCTTTACTGGCCTTGCGGCTGCTCCGGGGTTTGAAAATTTTCTGTGACTTGAAGCCGGTCCGGACAGAATCTAAAAATTGATTAAAATCCGGACCCTGGAAAATTTTGCAGACAAAAGAACCACCTGGCAGTAAAACACTTTGAGCAATTGCCAGGGCAGCCTCACAAAGACCGGCGGAGCGAGCGGCATCAACAGCTTTGTGCCCGGTAGTGGCCGGCGCCATATCGCTTAAAACCACGTTAAAATCATTACCCAAAGATTCGGCCTTTATTTCGAACACATCGCCGGTAATGACTTCAAGGTTGGGAGCGACCTGCATCTTAACAGGCTTAAGGTCAATGCCGATCACCCGGCCCTTATCTCCGGTCAGTTTGGCGGCATACAGCAGCCAGGATCCCGGAGAACAACCCAGATCAAGGATTTTGTCTCCCTTTCTGATCAAGTTGTGTTTTTGCTGAATCTCTTCTAGCTTGTAAACCGATCTTGCCGGGTATCGATCCTTTTTCGCCTGCCGCGAATAATGATCCTGCCACGGGTTCCGCCTGGTAGTACCACGTTTCATAAGTTACGGGTTGCGCGTTGCGGGTTGCGGGTTACGGGTTTCGGGTTGCGTGTTACGGGTTTCGGGTTACGAGTTACGGGCTTTACCGGAATGACGAATGTCGAATGTTGAATGTCGAATTAAGGAATTCTATCGATTTTAAACAAGATATCAAAAGACGGAGCGCAGCGACTTCCTAAATTATTCAATATTTCCGCCTGCGGCGGATCATTCGTCAATTGTTTGGGTTACGCGTTGCAAATTACGCGACGCATTTCTCCACTCTGCAACCTCATATGATATTTAAATTATGACCTTTAAATTACTCAAAAATTGTCAAAAAAGCAATATGGCACCCTAATTGTGCGAAAGTCGAGGGCGCCCCAGCTTCAAGGCAACCAAGGGTGATGCGGTCTCATTTTGTTTACGATCAATTAGGGTTGTATACTATCAGTATATTTATCAAGTCAAGCCGGTTAAAATCGACAACGCATCTCAGCCGCTCCTCAGTTCCGCACCCCAAATTCAATATTCTCTGCAATCTGTTTTCTGTCTTTTGCACTCTGCCCTTTCCCTTTGCCTTGCACCTTGAGCCTTGCGCCGTGTGCCTATTATTTTACCCCCTGCCCTCTGCTCTATGCCCCTTGCCCTTCCATTCCGCATTCCACATTCCGCATTCCGAAATCCCTATCCTGTGTCCGAATATTTAAAACAGGTTTTCAATCGCCTCCGATACCGTTTTAACACCTAAAATTTCAATCCCATCCATATCGGGCAGGCGCTTGAGGTTGCTCGCCGGGGCCAGGCAGCGGGTGAAACCCATTTTGCGGCTTTCAGAAATACGGGTATCCACCTGGCCGATGGCTCTCACTTCGCCGGTTAGACCGACCTCTCCCAGAACCATGGTTCCTTCAGCGATGGCCTTATCCAAAAAACTGGAGGCCACGGCAGCTACAATGGCCAGGTCCACCGCCGGTTCAACCACTTTTACCCCGCCGGCCACATTCATAAAGATATCATATCCCATCAGGTGCATGCCGAGCTTTTTCTCCATGACCGCTGCCAGCAGGGCCACCCGGTTGGCGTCAAGACCCAGTATAGTGCGACGCGGCGTACCAAAATTTGTGGCACTGGCAAGGGCCTGGAGTTCAACCAGAATCGGCCGCGTGCCTTCCATGCTCGCCGTCACCACCGAGCCTGCAGCCCCGGCAGGACGTTCGGATAAAAACACGGCCGAGGGGTTGGCGACTTCCTCCAGGCCACTCTCCTTCATCTCAAACACACCGATCTCATTGGTGGAGCCAAATCGGTTTTTTACCGCCCGCAAAATTCGAAATATGTGATTGCGATCTCCTTCAAAGTATAAAACGGTGTCAACCATGTGTTCCAGCAGTTTCGGCCCGGCAATGGCCCCGTCTTTGGTCACATGGCCGACCAAAAAGATGGGGATGCCTGTTCTTTTGGCCATCAGCATCAGCCGCACGGTTGCTTCTCTGACCTGACTCACACTGCCGGGGGCAGAAGTCAACTCGCCGTTAAACATCGTCTGAATCGAATCTATCACCACAACTTCAGGTTTGCAGGTTTCAATCATCGCCAGTATCGATTCGATCTCAACTTCAGAAGCCACCAGCAGGTCTGCTGCCACTGTTTCCAATCGTTTGCTGCGCAGCCGCAACTGACGGATCGACTCTTCGCCGGAAACATACAGGACCTTGTGCCCCTGACGGGCAAGCCCGTATAAGGCCTGCAACATCAGAGTGGACTTGCCGATACCCGGATCTCCTCCAATCAGGATCAGGGTGCCGGACACCAGGCCGCCGCCCAATACGCGGTCAAATTCCTG
>JAFDDW010000582.1 GCA_019310665.1 Deltaproteobacteria bacterium | reverse complement strand
TCATTGATTGCATCACCTGTATACCCAATTTCATCATTGGAATAAACCTGCACACGTTTGTCAAAGTGACCGTTTCTTATTCTACCAAGAGGGTGAATAATGTCCCGGAAAGGGATGCTCAGGTTGCGACCCACCAAGATAGTCAGACAAATCCCGACCCCGATAAAAAGCAATGCATTGATAATGATCGACGATTGTAGCTTTGCAAGCGCGAGGGCAGGTTCGTGTTGACTTCCCGAGATTCGGTTCAGAATCAGGATTATGCTGATCAAGGGAATCAGGTTACATGCAAAGAGTAGGGCTACCAGGCGGGTTCGGATTCTAATTCGCAGTGTTTTCGGAATGGCAGAAAGACCGCCGTCTGGAAAAAAATACGGCGCCAGTCGCTTTTGCAACACGTGTTCGAGCAGAAAAAAAGCGACGGTGATGGTAATCAGGCCGATACTCAGGCCATTATACAAGCTGCGTTGAACCAGCTGTGCTCCGGAATCATAGGCCCAATGAATCGTAGACCAAACAATTGCAGACAGGACCCACATACTAAAATCCAGTGCGATTAAAACAAATGGCTCGTTTAGCAGGCGCCGGCGAGCTTTTAATTTAAGATCCTGAGGTATGGATGTGCGCCTGAACAGGGCGTTCAGGTAATGGCGGATAGGTTTTTCATAGAGCAATGTCATCACGAAAACGAAAGAAAAGGCAAATGGACTAAAAAGCGCATCAGTCCAATAGACGACCGGAAAGTCAAATAACTCTTTGGGAAAGGGTTCAGTTCTATGTATCAAACCGGTTACCAAAAAAACACCGATTAAGTTGGCAATAGCGTTAGCAACGAGCATTTCGTTTTTGAGATGGAAAAGTTTTAATTTCTTCATGATTCGATCTCCACTAACCTGAGAACTTAAACCCAGCATGGAGGGCAAGAATTATTATATTTTCATAATGTTATCATCATGTCAAATGGACAATAAGCGGATGTACTGCAATAAAAAAGGCAGGTTTATTAAAAACCTGCCTTTGGCAAAAAACGATTCAATTCGGTTCGTTTATACCGCTTTTAATAATTTCGGATCCCGCAGGGTTTTTAAGACCTCGATGCTGGTTTTATACCCCTTGTTGAGGCGACACAAATCAATGGCCATGCCGGTAATCTGGGCCACGGCCTGGACAAAATTTACATCTTCCAGGGTGAATTCCCACGGTTCTGCGGTATAAACCCGCAAGGCCCCGATCACTCTATCGTGAAGGGCAATCGGAACCGACAGGATGGAGGCAATGCCTTCCTTCACGGCTTCTTCGGAATATTGGATTCGGGGATCGTCGGAAACATCATAAATGGCGACCGGTCCTTCCTTAAATGACGCCGCAATGGACTGCAAAGAACTGATCGGCCCTTTCTCGAGATATTCCCGGCTAAGACCATAGGATCCGGTGAGTTCCAGCTCATCGGTCTGGCGGTTGATTAGAAACAAACTACAGCCTTTGACATCCAGGGCGGTTTTAACACTTTCCACCGTCATTAAAACAATATCTTCCGGTTCCCTTGTAGCGGAGATGGCGGCGGTGATTTTAGTCAGCGTTTCATAATTGAAGAGTTGCTTTTTCATGGGTTCCTCCTTTCTTTTTGATGTTCAATAAGGTTCGTAATTAACGAAAAATGACACCAAACGAACTTCAGGAACTCCGATGCCGGTCTATCTTTCTCCTGCCATAACGGGGGGGCGCACTAAATGCTGAGCAAAAAGCGTGTGACGGTAATGGTGACGGAAAACAGGGTTGAACTCAGATCCGTAATCGCAGAGCTGCGTGAGAAGAATCCATTTCAGATATGAAATCAGATTTCAGTTGAGAAGCGTATTTAAGCCAAATTTAGAATAAAGATTTGGTTTTGTCAAATACAATCCAACAAAAATTTGTATTGCAGCAAAAATTCCATCAAGGCGGCGTTAAAGGCTTCGGACTGCTCGATATTGGACAGGTGCCGGGCGGAAGGCAGAACGACCAGCCTGGAATCTGAAATACGTTCGTGCATGGCTTCGGAAGCGGCCACCGGGGTACCGGGGTCCTCTTCGCCGACCACAATCAGGGTGGGCAAATTAATCTTTGAAAGCCGGTCAAGGTATTTCAGCCTGCGGATGGCTTCGCAACAGCCGATATAGCCTGCCACCGGCGTAGCCAGGATCTGCCGGCGAATCATTTCCACTTCGGGAGGATTCTGTTGCAGATATTCAGGCCGAAACCAGCGTTCCAGGGTTTCGTCAACCTGGCCCTGCAACCCTTTTTCACCCGCCGCCTCAATGCGTTGTTGCCAGATGGGATCGGTTTCATCGGGCATGATCGCCGCCGTATCACAAAGGGCCAGACTTTTCAGACGGTCTGCATAATCCAGGGCCAGGCCTTGTCCGATCATGCCGCCCATGGAAAGCCCCACAAAGTGCACCCTATCGATCTTCAGCGCATCCATCAAACCGATGGCGTCCATGGCCAGCTGCTCAAAAGAATAAGCCCCTTGCGGCGCATCGCTGTCGCCGTGTCCGCGGGTATCAAAGCGCAAGACCTGAAAAGCGGATTCCAGCACAGCCATCTGTGGCTGCCACATCACCAGGCTGCAGGCCAGGGAATGACTCAGCATCACCACCGGCGCGCCTTTTTTGCCCGTAAGCTCATAATTAATATCAATTTCGTTGGTATTAATCTTCATTTTTTCTGCTCCTTTCTTGAGATCTTT
>JAFDDW010000581.1 GCA_019310665.1 Deltaproteobacteria bacterium | reverse complement strand
TTTTGCCCACATCTGAGCCGGTTCCAAGAATCGCTATACAGGGGGCTTTTTCTGACTTATTCATTTATATAAAACTCCGCCTGGCCGGGACAGTGAAAAGATTGAACGTCGAACATCGAACGTCCAACATCGAACGTCGAATGTTGATGACGCTACGCTTTGTCTATTTTAAAACAAGCGAATCACGCTGAAGACGTGATCTAAGGACCGCAGAATACTGAACCGAAAAATTTCGAAGGGTAGATTCGCTTTGCTCAGTTATTTTTTTTAAAATGACAGAATACATTATTCGATGTTGGACGTTCAATGTTCGATGTTCATTCGTTTTTTTCGATTAGACTGGCCGCTTTTCAGGCCAGCCACGGCACTGCCACCTTCAATCTGATCCTTTATTATTTTTTTTTCGATTAGACTGGCCGCTTTTCAGGCCAGCCACGGCACTGCCACCTTCAATCTGATCCTTTATTATTAATTTCGTACTTCTTAGCGTACCCTCTGGGTGTATACATAAAGTCCATATACTGACTCGAAGTGCTGCTGCCGATAAACACGGTGGTTTGCATATCGACATCGGCGGTATCCAGGTTACCCAGGGTAACGATTTCAATATTTTGCTGCTCACGCATGGCTCGAGAAACAATACCGACGGGGGTATTTTTATCCCGGTGCCCGAGTATGATTTTTTGGGCTTTTTCCAGTTGCCAGTTTCTTTTTTTGCTTTTGGGATTATATAATACGATGACGAAATCCGCGCGGGCAGCAGCTTCCAGGCGTTGTTCAATGAGATCCCAGGGCGTCAGCAGATCGCTCAGGCTGATAGCCGCAAAATCATGGGTCAGCGGGGCCCCGAGCAGGGCGGCACCGGCACAAAGGGCCGGTATTCCGGGCACGACTTCTAATCTCAGGACATTTCTATCATCAGCGGCTTTGGGGTCTGAACCCGGAGGCACAATCGCGATGCCTTTAATTTTGCAGGTTTCAAAGACCAGGCCGGCCATGGCATAAATTCCCGGATCTCCGCTGGAGACAAGGGCACAGGATTTACTGGCCCGGGCCTGCTCGATTGCGGCCTCAACCCGTGCGACTTCCTGGGTCATGCCCGTACGGATGATTTCCTTTCCATCGATCAGGGGGCGGATTAAATCAATATAGGTACTATAGCCCGCTACGACCTCTACCGACGCCAGAATATCGCCGGCCCGTTTGGTTAAGTGTTCCGGACTGCCCGGCCCTATTCCTACGACAAACAGTTGATTCGTGCGATGGCTACCGTCACGTTTTTGGTCGACTGTTTGGGAACGATCAGCGTTCCGTCCCGGGCCGCCAGAATTGCTGCTGCTTCGCATACGCTTTTGGCTCCTACATGTTTTTCCACGATTTGCGATGGATTTTTGATATTCTTGACCTGATTAAGTTCCTGCTTATTGAAAAAAGTGAGCGGAAGTTCGAGATTTTCCGCCGTCATAATTAAACCGTTTTCATCCGCCTTCACATCGATGGATGCCATGCCCTTTAAACTGGAAAGTGCCAGGTTGTTCCTGGCAAGCACGTCTTCCAGATGGGTTAGTATCTCGGCCGCTTCGGTGTTGCGGTTGCACCCGATGCCGGCGATGAGACTGGCCGGACGTAAGATCAGTACCTCGGAGGGAAGATCGACTCTAATGTCATCGACAAAAACATATGCAATATCTTCAACATCAATATGTTGACTATTTTTCTTAAAGTGTTTCATTAAGTCATCAAACGTTAAATAGACCGAATCCGGCAGGGTATTTTTAAAAATATTATAGGGATCATAGGCCATAATTTTTTTACCCGTCAGCAGCGCCATGTTAACGGTTTTGATGGCCCCGGGATTCTCGATGAAAAGATTATTTTCTTTGGCCAACATATCGATGGCCGGAACCTCATTGATATCGGTGGCCGTGGTGATCACCGGATTGGCCCCGATTATTTGTGAAATTTTGAGGGTTAACTCATTGGCGCCCCCCAGATGACCTGACAGAAGGCTGATAGCGTGATTTCCACCGTCGTCCACGACAACAACAGCCGGGTCTTCAGTTTTATGTTTGATCAACGGCGCAATAACTCTCACCACGATACCGGTACTCATAATAAAAATGTGGCCAGTGTATTGATGAAATTTCTGTTTTATGCTTTCGGCCAGATTCTGAAATGCCTGATATTCGGTGGTTGTCGTTTCGATGTTATGCGAAGCGTATACGCAAACATCCGGCAAATTTTGGTAAATTTTATCGGCCAGCTGCGAGCCGTTTGGTGTCAAAATCCAGACGGCGAACATATTTTTTTTGGTATTATACATTGACCATTATATTCGTACTGTTTCTTTATCGCGGTTGGAAACCGCTCCCACACGGATCATTTTCTATATTTGTCGAGTGGGAGTGGCTTTCAGCCACGATTAATTTGAGCGAATTCTCGAATGCTCGCAGTTTGATTTGATAGCAGGACGGCATGCGATCATTTCCTGAATTCATGCTTGAACTTTTTATCGTACAGTTTTGATTTATATAGTAAATTATCAATGTCAATCTCCAGAGTTCTTCCAACAACAATCACCGCCTGTTTGGTGATGTTCGCCGTTCTTATATCTTTTCCCAGGTCCTTTAAACGGGTAATTATTATTTTTTCTTCCGGTTGACTGGCGCGATATACAACGGCGCAGGTTGAACTTTCTCCATAGGCATCAGCCAGTATAGCGGCAACTTCATCGACCATTGAGATACTCAAATAAATGGCCATGGAGGTTTGGTGCTTGGCCAGTGACGCCAGATTTTCTCTTTCCGGCACCGGTGTGCGACCGGCCATGCGGGTTAAAATCAGTGTCTGTGATACTTCCGGCAAGGTGTATTCGATTCCCAGCGCAGCCGCAGCGGCAAAAGCCGCGGTCACTCCCGGTATAATTTTATAGGGAATTTTCCGCTGGGTGAGTTCTGCCATCTGTTCATGTATGGCGCCATACAGACTGGGATCGCCGGTATGCAGTCGAACCACCCGCTTGCCGTCAGCGTAGGCGGTCTGGATTTCACCGCTTGCCGTCAGCGTAGGCGGTCTGGATTTCAGTGATAATCTCTTCAAGATGCATGGAGGCACTGCTTATTTTACGTATGCCGCCGCGGGTCCATTGGAGCAGTTCTTCGGGGACAAGCGACCCCGCATATATCACCACATCCGCCTCCTTCAGGGCTTTCTGGCCCTTGACGGTTATAAGCTCCGGATCCCCCGGACCGGCTCCGACGAACAGGACTGGGTTGTTGAAGTCGGAAGTCGGAATGCGGAATGCGGAATGGTCGGACAAACTTTCTTTTCTCGGTTGTTTTGGCATTTTTATTGCTCGCAAATTTTTTTATCATTAACTCTAATTAAGAACTCTTGAATTCTTGTCTTTTCCAATTGCCGCGTTCCGCATTCCGACTTCCACATTCAAATTTCCCCCTTCCCAATTCACTTATTCCACATTCCGCATTCCCACTTCCGCATTCCGGTTATGATCCACACCGGGTTTTGTGCTTCCAGTCTTTCAGCCCACGGCATTTGCCGGCTGCGATTAATTTGAGCCTGAATGACTTCGGTTTCAAAATCCA
>JAFDDW010000580.1 GCA_019310665.1 Deltaproteobacteria bacterium | reverse complement strand
CCAGAGCACATCAAGGAAGAAGCAGACAATTTGACAGATTACACTGTTGCCGAATTTTATCCCCGGATCAAGTGTCCGGTGCTGATCCTCAGGGCACCGGAGGGCATGACCACACCGGATAATATCCTGCTGCCTGAAGAGGCCCTGGAAAAAATGCTGCGGGAAATCCCTGACGCAAGATATGTAGACATCCCAGGTACCAACCACTATTCGGTCGTCATGCAACCAAATGAGTTGCGGGATAAAGCCATATTGAATTTTATCAATGATCGGTAGAAGACGAAACAGGTAATCATAATTCTGTAAAATACCAGCGGGTTTAAGATATAATAGATTAAACGTTAGCGTATTTGCGAAACTATGAACTTAGGGGCGGGGTAATATTTTGCGGGGTGGAATCAATTTAGCCGATTTTTTGATCGACACTTCAACACGCATCCCGGATCATCCGGCAATTCTATATGAAGGAAACAGGATTACCTTTGCTGAGATGAGCCGTAAAGTTGACGCCCTGTGCAGGGGATTCACCCGTTTAGGGCTTAAACCGGGTGACGTTTGCGTCCAGATGATGCCGAGTTCTCTAAATTGGGCTTTGGTATATTATGCCCTGGCCAAAATGGGTGCCTTTGTCGTTCCGGTAAATTTTCTTTTTCGTAAAAGAGAACTCGACTATATTTTCCGCGATTCAAGAGCAAAAGCTTTTATCGGACACTGCGATTACTTAAATGACGCTGTCCCTGTCATGGATTCGCTACCTGACGTGGCTATCCGTATTGCTGAAGGCAACGACCTGCCGGTAGGGTTCACACCGTTGAAGAATCTGTTTAACGGGACCGGAGATTTTCCAACATATCCGACCAAAGACGGGCACCACCGGTGAACCCAAAGGCGCGGTCTTGACTCACAAAAGCCTGATGAGTGATGTGATCGCTGTATCAAAGGTGCGGCATACGGAACCCCATGACGTCGTATTGAGTGTACTGCCCCTTTTTCATATTTACGGACAGACCCACTCACTGAATATATCCATTTACAGCGGGTTGACCATCTGCATGTGGACCAATTTTGATGCTGAAAAAGTTCTGAGCGCCATTGAGGAGGAAGAAAGCACGATACTTTATGCCGTGCCGACCATGGTTAACCGGCTGGTTGAGGCGGCAACTGAAAATCCACCCCGGCGCTCGAGCCTGCGCTTTGTTATATCCGGGGGAGCTTCTCTGCCGGTGGAAGTGCTGCATCGCTTCGAGAAAACCTATAATACGACGATTTATGAAAGCTACGGACTCACCGAATTTTCACCGACCTGTGTGGAGAATCCTTTTGGCCGAGAGACACGACCCGGTTCGATCGGCCTGCCGATCCCGCCCTTTAAGACCCGGATTGTGGATAAAAACGATCGCGACGTGGCAGTCGGCGAGGTCGGAGAGCTCTGTGTGAAGGGCTCGGCCGTGATGAAAGAATACTTGAACAAACCCGAGGCCACTGCCCGGACGTTACGCGGCGGGTGGCTGCACACCGGTGATCTCGCGCGTATGGATGAAGACGGTTATATATATATCGTGGATCGCAAAAAAGATATGATCATCCGCGGGGGCTATAATGTCTATCCGCGTGAGATCGAAGAAGTATTCTATACCCATGGAGCGGTGTTTGAAGCAGCCGTTTTCGGGATTGCCCATGACGATCTGGGGGAAGAGATCGCAGCCGTGATTGTTCTAAAACCAGGCGCAGAGGCCACCGCCGATGAACTGCGCCAATATGTTAAATCCCAGGTGGCGCCGTATAAATACCCCCGGGTGATCAAGTTTGCAAATAAATTGCCCAAAACAGCCGCCGGTAAGATCTTGAAACGGGCCATTTCTATAAATGATTAGAGGCGAAAAAGCCGAATTATCAACCTTGATCAAAGAAAGGAGGCAGAAATGAAACTTCGATTGAAACTTTTGGTAATGTGCTTTTGCTTTGTATTTATCTCATCCGCCTTGGCCGAGACGCTGCCCAGTACCGTGCCGGAAGCTGTGGGTTTGTCCTCTGAACGTCTGGCCCGAATAGGAACCAAACTCGAGGCGGACATCGCAGAGGGCAAAATACCCGGAGCAGTGGTTTTGGTGGCCCGCAAGGGGAAAATCGCCTATTTTAAGAGTTTCGGCACACGAGATGAGAAAAAGTCGCTGCCGGTGGAAAAGGATTCGATATTTCGCGTCTACTCCATGACCAAACCCGTCATTGGGGTGGCGGCTATGATATTGTTAGAGGAGGGAAAATTAGTGCTTGCAGAGCCTGTCGCCAAATACATACCTTCCTTTAAAGAGATTCAAGTCGTGGGGGAGATCAAGAAAGACGAATCGGGCAATGAGGTGGTGGCAAGCACTTTGAAACCTGGCAACGTGATGACGATCCAGGACCTTCTCAGGCACACTTCAGGATTGAGCTATTATTTTTGGCCTCCAAAAGCCATACAGGGTATGTATTTGAAAGCCGGCATGAAAGGAAACGACCATACGCTGGCAGAGATGTGCGATAAATTGGCCAAGATACCCCTGGTAGCAGATCCGGGGACCAAGTATTTATACAGCATGTCTTACGATGTTCTGGGTCGCGTGATAGAGGTTGCCTCCGGCATGCCGCTGGACAAATTTTTGGAAGAACGTATTTACAAACCACTGGAAATGAATGGTTCCGGTTTCCAAGTCAAAGGACCGGATGTGGACCGGTTGGCTTACTTAGACCCCAAAGATTATTGGTACAATGATCCGACCCAGCCAACAAAATATATAGGTGGAGGCGGGGGGATGGTATCCACGGCCATAGATTATGCGCGCTTTGCCCAGATGCTCCTCAATGGAGGTCAACTGGATGGTAAACGCCTGCTGGGCCCAAAAACGGTGGCCTTCATGACTTCAGATCATCTGGGGCCGATGGGCAACCAAGATGGTGGTATGTACATTCCCGGACGCGGTTATGGTCAGGGATTCGGCTTTTATGTTCGCGTCGATGAAGGGCATGCATATTTTCTGGGAAATGTCGGTGAATTTTACAAGGGTGGCGCCGGCGGGACTGTTTTCTGGGTCGATCCCAAGGAAGACCTTGTAGCAGTTTTTATGATGACTGCCCCGGCGCTTCGAAATCATTACCGGTACCTGATTAAGACGATGATCTATCAGGCAATTGTCGATTAAGCGAATGGCTTAAACCGTGTTTGCCGGAAAAAACCCGCAAACCATCCAAGAGCCCTGATTGAAGGGCATGACTTTACCACTGGTGGCGGCGCACCGATCAGCGGAGTGCCGTCACCCATTCAAAGACCCTCTTTCACATTTTGGTGATTAATGAGTATCGCCTATCGCTTAAATTTTACTTGACAGCCTTGTTCGTCTATTATAGAAAAAAGAGACCGACCGGTCTGTCTCTAACCTTCTTAAGGGGCCCGATAATGAGTCTTAAGGAAAAAATTATCCATGAATCTTTGAAGCTTTTTTCCTTAAATGGCTTTTTAAGCACTTCCTTATTAGACATCATATCCGCTGCCGAAACATCTAAGGGCGGTTTCTATAACCATTTTACAAGTAAGGAAGATCTGTTTTATCAGGTTTTAGACGAGTC
>JAFDDW010000027.1 GCA_019310665.1 Deltaproteobacteria bacterium | reverse complement strand
GAAGAGCTAAGTGCTAAGGACAGCGATGATATTATTGCCCGGGCAGTTGAAGAATCTTTGACTCAGGATGAGGCAACTGCGCAAATCGATCTGGCGATGGAGCGCGAGTTTGAATCCCCCGATGACAATGGCATTATGGCTAAGAACGATGCCCCGCAAACGGCAGAGGATATAATAGCCGCACTAGCGCAAGAAGACACCCTGAAATTCGAGGAAGACGAGGAATTATCTGATATCGAAGATGATATCGATCCGGAGCCCGCATATGAGGTCCTCCACCTGAATGAATTCGATGACGACACCACCGAAGAGGAGGACGACATTATTGAAATAACTGAATTTGATGAACATATTCCTGAGGAAGCCAAAAAAAAATTAGAACGCGCCGGCGTTTTGGATGCAGCGGAGATGGATGAGGAAGAATTTCTCGAACTTATCGAGGTGGAAGATGACGGTCAGACGGAGGATGAAGAAATCATTGAAGTCAACCAATCCGAAGAACAGATCGTCCAAGATGAAATTGATAATTTTTTCAGCGAAACTTTAGGGGAAGAGCCTGAATTTGAAAGCGAGGATACGCAACCCGTCGAAGAAACACCGGCCATGGACACCCTGATGACAATGGATACCCTAACGCCGCCATCTGAAGACGAAGAATTTAACTTTAGTTTTGATCCCAGCCAGATATCACAGAAGGTCGATAGGCTGGACACATTTTTATCATCAGATTCTACCACCGAGCCTGAAATGGCGTTGCAGCCGGAAGATCAATTCGAAGATGATGAAAATGCGGAAGAAGATCTACAGACTGTGCAGGATACAGGCGACGCTCCGGCGGTAACACCCGATCAGATCAATTCGCTTCTCGAACGCGTCATCAAAGAAAAATTCTCCGGCAAAATTGAAGATATCATCTATGAAGCGATCGAGAAGGCCGTTTCTAAAGAAATTGACAGGCTGAAAGGGAGCCTGCTTGATAGTACCGGTCTCGGTGACGATGAATAGATGAGGTCCTTGAAAAGCGGCCATTGTTCATCGGTTTTGAAATATCAGGTTAGATCATAGAAAGCACTGGTAAAATGAAGGGGATTTGTTTATAATTCCCTTTTTTATTTGGGGCCAACGATAATACGGTAAACCTCCATTGAGTATAAGCGATCACCACGGAAGGGCACGGTATCGTCCAAAAGAGGATGAAGGAGCGTTAGCAAAATGAGTATCAAAGAATTTGCCAAAGGTTATGAGCCGCACGAAGTCGAAAAACGCTGGTATGCGTATTGGGAAAAAGAACAGCTGTTTACCGCCGAAGATCAAAGTCCGCAGGCGAGCTATTCCATTGTCATCCCACCGCCCAATGTTACCGGCGTGCTGCACATGGGACATGCCTTGAATAACACCATGCAGGATATTCTATGCCGCTATCGGCGGCTGAGAGGAGATAATGTCCTGTGGATGCCGGGTACGGACCACGCCGGTATTGCAACCCAAAACGTAGTTGAAAAAAATCTGGCCCAAGAGGGCACCGACCGTCATCAACTGGGCCGGGAAAAATTCATTGAAGCCGTATGGCAATGGCGGGAGAAATACGGCAGCGCCATCATCAACCAGCTAAAACGCCTGGGAGCTTCCTGTGACTGGGGGCGGGAACGCTTCACCATGGATAAAGGACTGTCCATAGCCGTGCGCAAGGTGTTTGTTCAGCTTTACGAGGAAGGCCTTATCTATCGCGGAAATTACATAATCAACTGGTGCCACCGGTGTCATACGGCATTGGCGGATCTGGAGGTCGAACACGAAGAGCATGACGGACACCTGTATCATATACGCTATCCTTTCCCGGATGGATCAGACGGTATTGTGGTGGCGACGACCCGGCCGGAAACCATGTTAGGTGACACTGCGGTGGCGATTCACCCTGAGGATCCACGCTATCAAAACATTGGACACGATACGGTCTTATTGCCTCTGATGAATAGAGAAATTCCGATCATTAAAGACAGCTATGTAGACATGTCCTTTGGCACCGGGGGACTGAAAGTCACCCCGGCCCATGATCCCAATGACTTTGAAATCGGTGCCCGTCATAACCTTGCCAGCCTGAAGGTCATCAGCGACAATGGCGACATGACCGCCGAAGCCGGATCCTATGAAGGACTGGACCGATTTGAATGCCGCCAGGCTGTGGTAAAAGATCTGGATCAGCAGGGTTTACTGATCAAAGTTGAACCCTATAAACACAGTGTCGGCCACTGCTACCGCTGCAAGACAGTGGTTGAACCGAACCTGTCCAAACAATGGTTTGTGCGCGTCAAACCCCTGGCTGAAAAAGCCATCGCCGCTGTTAAAAACGGAGAGACCAAAATTATCCCGGATATGTGGACCAACACCTATTACGACTGGATGTATAATATCCGGGACTGGTGCGTGTCTCGCCAGATCTGGTGGGGGCATCAAATCCCGGCCTGGACCTGTGGAGACTGTGGCGAAATTGTGGTGGCCATGGAGGCCCCGCAGGCCTGTCAAGCCTGCGACAGCAAAAATCTGGTTCAGGAAACCGATGTGCTGGACACCTGGTTTAGTTCAGCACTATGGCCTTTTTCGACCATGGGATGGCCGCAGGAAACACCGCTGCTGAAAACTTTTTATCCCACATCGGCATTGGTTACCGGATTCGACATTCTTTTTTTCTGGGTGGCGCGCATGATGATGATGGGCATCCATTTCATGGGCCAGGTCCCATTTAAGGAGGTCTACGTACATGCCCTGGTGCGGGATGAAGCCGGCAAAAAGATGAGTAAATCCAAAGGCAATGTGATCGATCCCTTAAGCGTCATCGAGCGTTATGGTACCGACGCCTTCCGCTTTACCCTGGCTGCTTTTGCCGCCCAGGGACGGGATATCAAAATGTCCGAAAAACGTGTGGACGGCTACCGGCATTTCATTAACAAACTGTGGAATGCAGCCCGTTTTTCCATGATGCATCTTGATCGCGGTTACGAAGCCGCCAATCTTCAAAACCTTTCATTGCCGGACAAATGGATTCTATCCCGCCTGCAGCATGTCACCAGCGAGGTAACCGCTGCCCTGGACAGCTATCGATTCAATGAAGCCGCCGGCGCGATTTATAACTTCGTGTGGCATGAGTTCTGCGACTGGTATTTGGAGGCCATCAAACCGGCCCTGTATGATAACGACCGCCGGGACACATTAGAATCAACCCGGGCCGTGCTTTGGCGGGTTTTGCGTGACACCCTCGTGCTTTTGCATCCCTTCATTCCGTTTGTGACCGAAGAAATCTGGCATCATTTACCGGGAACGGACGGCTCGATCATGAAAGCCGTACATCCGGTGGATGCGGCCGAGTCCAACCGGCACCAGAAAGCAGAGGCCGAAATGGCGCTTTTGATGGAAGTGATCACCGCAATCCGGAATGTGAGAGGCGAAATGAACATCGCTCCGTCCCTTTCTTTGCAGGTTCAGGTACAATCCGATGACCGTCACACAAGGAAAATTTGTCAAGCCCACCAGGATCTGATCATCAATCTTGCAAGGCTCAGCTCGCTAACGGTAGAAAATCCCGGTCAAAGACCCAAATCATCAGCGACGGCTGTGGTAAACAGTGCGTCTATTTTTGTTTCCCTGGAGGGAATCATAGACTTTGCTAAGGAAACCCAACGGTTGGAAAGAGCAATCAAAAAATTAGCCGCCGAGCTGACAACAGTGGCCAAAAAGTTGGAAAATGAAGGGTTTTTAACCAAGGCACCGGCGGACGTTGTAGAAAAAGTAAGGCAAAAGCAAAGCGCTTTACTCGAAAAGCAGCAGAAAATTCAGACGAATCTGGACAAGATAAAAGAAGTTGAAGCATAAAGCGGGTTGCGGGTTGCGGGTTACGCGTTGCGGGTTACGAGTTGCGGGTTACGGGTTGCGGGGTGCGGGTTACGAGTTAAGGCCGAGAAAATTCCAAGCACCAAAAAACAAATCTCAAACAAATCCCAATGACCCAAATTCAAAATTCGAAACGACTGCTTTCGACGGGCTCAAGCCCTGAGCTTGCCGAAGGGAACTCGTCGCTGGACAAACAAAGAGACTGCCTACAGTTGGGCCTAACGGCATGATCAACGGCGGACCTGAGTATCCGAAGTGCTGGGGTACAGCTTCAGCGAGAGTTTCGGTCATTGAATATTGAAATTTGAGATTTACCCTTCGACTATGCTCAGGGTGGTGAGCCTGTCGAACCATTTGTGATTTGGTGCTTGAGATTTGGGATTTCGGATTGAAACGGCGATAGAAAAATCAGAATGCATCGTCATTGGTTGATTCTGTTTATAGTTTAACTCAATAAACCCAATAAACTCAATCAACTCAATCAACTATTTATGCTTTGGTGCGAGTTACGGGGAGCATTGCACGAAAGTTGAATTCCTTAATTCGTCATTCGTCAATTGACATTCGTCATTCCTGAGGGGTGGTAGATTCCGAGGGAGGATCTGCGTACAGCATGGAAACCATGTTGCGGCCTTTTTGTTTGGAACGATACATGGCTTTGTCCGCTCGCTGAATGAAGGTGGAAAGTTCTTCCTTGTGTTGATATTCCGTGACCCCGATGCTGATGGTAATTCTAACGTCTTTTCCGTTCAGCGGTGAAAACCGCTCGGTCTCCAGCGCCTCTCGAATACGCTGAGCAACGGTTCCGGCCTCCTCGCCGTCGGTTTCCGGCAAAATTACCGTAAACTCCTCTCCACCGTACCGGTAAGCGGTATCGTTGGCCCGCAGGCAGGATTTTATTATCTGGCTGAAGCGAACCAGGACTTTATCCCCTTCAAGATGACCGTAACTATCGTTGTAATCTTTGAAGTGATCGAGATCCAGCAATAACAGCGTGAGAGGATGTTTGTAGCGGTTAAAGCGATCAACCTCCGTTTCCAGCTGGGAATAAAAGGATCGTGAGTTGAAAAGTTTGGTAAGGCCGTCGGTGACGGCAAGCTTTTGCAGCTTTTCCATCATCCGGATGCGTTCCCTGGTGAGATCGCGTTCTTTAAGCACTCGCTTTAATCGCAGCATCAGTTCTTCGAGACGAACCGGTTTGATAACAAAATCGCTGGCGCCAAAGTTAATCGCCTCTTCATAGGAGTAGTCGTCGCTGTAACCGGTCATCACGATGACATCGGAATTCTTGTCTCTTTTTATGATTTTGGTCAATTCCAGGCCACCCATGGCGGGCAGAATGATGTCCGTGATAACGACTTGAAATGATTTTTTTTCTAACACTTCGAGTGCTTCTTCGGCGCAGGACACCGCATCGGATTTATATCCGGCAGAGTTGACGTACTCATTCATGGTACTGCGCACAGAAACATCGTCATCGACGATTAGGACGCTGATATTTTTATTCGATGATGCCATAAAAATTCCGTTCTGAATTATAAAAAACGAAAGCAGACTTGACAGCAACTCCAAAAAATTGATAAAAGGCTAAATTTATTAATTATTATTTACAAGTATATCGGGAAATAAATCCAGTGTCAACCGTCTTTTACGTTGGTAGGTTCTGGGTTCGGGGTTCTGGGTTCAGAGGTTAAAGACCGTTTGCCCGAAAATTCTGCAGGGTGATGTGTATTAATAGTGCTCTGCTATAATAATCCAGCATGATCACTCAAAAAGCTGAACCCGAAACCTTTGAACCTATGCTACCTGAACCCACAACCCGGAACGCTGAACTTAGAACCTTTGAACGCTTACAAACATATGCAAAACATAAGAAACTTCAGTATCATCGCCCATATTGATCACGGCAAATCCACCCTGTCAGATCGACTCATCCAAACGACCAATATCATATCTGATCGAGACTTTAAGGACCAGATCCTCGATACGATGGACATTGAAAGGGAACGCGGGATCACAATTAAAAGCCAGACCGTATGCCTGCCGTATACCGCCGAAGACGGAAAGACCTATTTTTTAAATCTCATCGATACCCCGGGACATGTGGACTTTACATATGAAGTCTCACGATCCCTTGCCTCCAGCGAAGGTGCCTTGCTGGTGATCGATGCCAGCCAAGGGGTTGAAGCCCAAACCCTGGCCAATTTATACCTGGCCCTGGAACATGATCTGGAAATTATTCCCGTCATCAACAAAATTGACCTGCCGTCCGCTGATATCGACCGGGTTAAAAAGCAGATTCAGGACGACCTCGGACTCGATCCGGATGAAGCCATTGAGGTATCGGCCAAGGAAGGCATAGGGATTGAAGACCTGCTGGAGGCAATTGTGAACAAACTGCCACCACCGACCGGCGATCCTTCCGAACCGCTGAAGGCCCTGATCTTTGATTCACACTACGACTCCTATCGAGGCACCATCGTACACTTTCGCGTTTTTCAGGGAACAATTGCCACCAAAGAAGTCATCACCTTTATGTCCAACAAGGCGGTCTACAAGATTGAAGAAGTCGGGATATTCCAGCTGGAGATGATAAAGCAAAAACAACTTTCGGCCGGGCAGGTCGGCTATATGATTGCCGGAATCAAGACTGTCAGCGACACCCGCTGCGGGGATACCATCACCTTGAAAGAACGGCCCTGTGACACGCCCAAGTCCGGTTTCAAAGAAGCCAAGCCGGTCGTCTTTTCATCCATCTACCCGGTGGCTTCGGATGGATACGAAGATTTGGTCATTGCCCTTGAAAAACTGAAGCTTAACGATGCCGCCTTGATCTATGAAAAAGATACTTCCGTCGCCCTGGGGTTTGGTTTCCGCTGCGGCTTTCTGGGCCTGCTGCACCTGGAGGTGGTTCAGGAGCGTCTCGAGCGGGAATACGGGCTTTCGCTTATCCTCACCGCACCATCGGTTCAATATCAATTGACCATGAGCGATGGTACCGAATCGGTCATCGACAACCCTGCGCTGTACCCGGATCCGACTCTGATTGAACTGACCAAAGAGCCCTTTATTCGCGCCGCCATCATCGTTCCGGATCGCTACATGGGCGTGGTGATGAAACTGTGCCTGGATCGGCGCGGTGTAAATAAAAATTACCAGTATCTGACCAGTGATCGGCTCGAAATGATCTTCGAACTACCCCTGGCGGAAGTTATTTTTGATTTCTATGACAAACTCAAATCCGTCACCCAGGGATACGGTTCTTTTGACTACGATATCATCAATTTCCGGGTGACAGACCTGGTTAAAATGGACATTCTGATCAACGGGGAGCGGGTGGACGCTCTGTCCCAGCTGGTGCACCGAGACAACGCGGTGGCAAGAGCACGGCTAGCCTGTGAAAAATTGCGCGAAGAAATTCCCAGACAGATGTTTAAAATTGCCATTCAGGGTGCCATCGGCGGAAATATTATCGCCCGCAAAACCGTATCTGCTTTCAGAAAAGATGTAACCGCCAAATGTTACGGCGGAGACGTGACACGCAAACGAAAATTGCTGGAAAAGCAGAAAAAAGGCAAAAAGCGAATGAAGATGGTCGGACAAGTCATGATCCCTCAGTCGGCATTTTTAGCTGTACTGAAGACGGATACGGACTGACTCTCGATTGTGGATTTGGGATTTGGGATTTCGGATTGAAAAGGCCTATTAAGCGGTTGTAAAAATCGACCGGGTTTGCTGGTTGGCCAGTTGGCTTGGTTGATTTATTGATTTAAAGAACGGAATGGAGATTATGAAAAAAATTGCAATTCTTCCCGGTGACGGCATTGGCCCGGAGGTCATGCCGGAAGCTATTAAAATCCTGGACACAGTTAGCAAAAAATTTGAACTTCAGCTGGAATATGAATTTGGTGACGTGGGGGGTATGGCCTACGACAAACACGGCACCGCCCTGCCGGATCAAACCTTAAAGCTGTGTGAGTCCAGCGACTCGATTTTATTCGGTTCTGTCGGCGGACCCCGATGGGAATCACTGCCCCCGGAAGCGCAGCCGGAACGGGCCGCCTTGCTTCCTTTACGCAAGCATTTTAAACTGTTTTGCAATCTGAGACCGGCAAAAGTCTTCAAAGCGCTGGTGCAATCCAGTCCGCTGCGTGCGGATATTGTGGGAGACGGATTCGACATTCTCTGTGTCCGTGAGCTTACCGGCGGTATATACTTCGGTCAGCCCAAAGGCAGAGAAGGCAACGGGTCTGATGAAAAGGCCTTTGACACCATGGTGTATAGCCGGCGGGAAATCGAAAGAATTGCCGAATGGGCATTTACTTCCGCTCGCATCAGACGCAAACGGGTCACCTCGATAGACAAAGCCAATGTGCTGACATCCATGGTTCTGTGGCGAGAGGTTGTCACCGAAGTCGGTAAAAAATTTAGTGACGTCGAGTTAGACCACCTGTATATCGACAACGCCACCATGCAGCTGGTGAAAGATCCCCGTCAGTTCGATGTTTTGTTATGCGGAAATATGTTTGGAGATATCATTTCGGATGAGTGCGCCATGCTGACCGGATCAATGGGACTGTTGCCGTCGGCCAGCATCAACGAAAAAAGCTTCGGGCTTTTTGAACCGGCGGGGGGCTCGGCACCTGACATTGCCGGCCGGGGAATCGCCAACCCGGTAGCCCAGATTCTATCTGCCGCCATGATGTTAAGATACAGCTTCGGATTTGAAGATGCCGCCCGGACCATAGAGCAGGCTGTTGCCGGGGTGCTCGAAGCCGGCATCCAAACCGCAGATATTGCAGTGGACAACCGCAAGGCCGTAGGGACTGCTCGAATGGGAGATGCGCTGGTGGAAAGGATCCTTGGAACCTAATCATAACCCGGACAAGCCGGAACAAAAAAGGATTAATCACGAAATTACGAAAATTGGAAAGCACGAAATTTTTCTTTGCTTTCGTGTTTTCGTCATTTCGTGCTTTCGTGATAAAAAAGTTTTTTCATAAAATGCAAAGAATTCATAACTAAGACTCTAATTGGCCAAATCAATCTTCCAAGTCCCCTTCCCTCTCTTTCAATCCGTCCTGGTAGCATTTCTTCCCGTACCAATCCACCTGGCGACAGATGCCCCGGATTATCTGTACCTCTTTGGCTCTGAGCTGCATGCGGGAAAAAAAGTGACGCAGGTTATTCATAAAATAATCGGGATTATCCGTATTAATGAAGCTGACACGCACCAGTACGTCTTTTAGCTGATCATACATGGCTTCGAGCTCATGCAGGTTGGCCAGACGCGGGGCAAATTCACCGGGTTTATCCAGGCTGAAACGAAACAACTCATAGCACATGATCATAACTGCCTGGGCCAGATTGAGGGAAGAAAATTCGGCCGTCGGTATGTTAACCAGGATATTGCAGGAGCGCAGGTCAACATTAGTAAGACCGCGATCTTCAGGGCCGAACAGGATGGCGATTCGATTTTGATCGGATATGGGAATGAGTTTCTCCGCCAATTTGGCCGGAGAACTGACGACCTTGCGCTGACCGCCCAGTCGGGCCGTGGTGCCGACCACATAGTTAAAACCGGCCAGCGCCTCTTTTAAGGTATCATATACCTTCAGCTTCTCAACTACCGCTGAGGCCGCATGGGTAGCCATCTTATTGATTCTGGCCAGATCATAATTTTCGGGACCCACCAGAATCAATTGTTTAAGGCCCATGTTGAGCATGGCCCGGGCCGCGGCCCCGATATTTTCAGGATACCGCGTGCCGACCAAGACAATGGATATGTGCTTAAAATTGAGTTTAGCGGGCATCACCGAATAATTTCAAAGCGATTGAAAAAATAGGCTATCTCAAAGGAGGCCGTTTCCGGGGCATCGGAACCGTGAACCACATTTTGTTCGATGTCGGTGGCAAACGCCTTTCTAATCGTGCCCTCAGCGGCTTCTCTGCAATCGGTGGCACCCATTAAATCACGATATCGGGTAATAGCGTTGTCGCCTTCCAGAACCATCACGATGGCGGGGCCTGAGCTCATAAAGTCGGTCAGACTCTCAAAAAAAGGTCTTTCACGGTGTACCGCGTAAAAGCCCTCAGCCTGCTTTTTGGTCATATGCAGCATCTTCATGGCAACAATGTCCAGGTTGTTCTGTTCCAGCATCCTGACAACTTCGCCGATAAGGCCACGTTTTACCCCATCGGGTTTAATGATCGAGAGTGTTCTTTCCATGATACAAAAATCCTTTCATCCCGGTTTTGGTTTCCGGTGGCATAGCAGATGATGGATAGCAAGTCAATAACCGTAAGTGGTCCGTCGTCCGTCGCTTGGTATGTCTTGTTTTGCAACTGACGACGGACTAAGCTAAGAGCCGTTTCATTTATACAGTTGACAAAGAAATGGTCAAATTTTATTATTTAGTCAGCCGGTTTTCAAAATGACCTATTAAACCATTAATTTCGAACTTTATAGTATAGTTTTATTTATCGCCGAAGGCGATTGGGATTTCCAGGCTTTCATCAGGAAAGCCTGGAAAAAAATATCCTGAAAATCCTGTTAATCCTGTCAAAAAAAATAAAATAAAATGGAATCCATTCCCCAATTAAAGCCCAAATACCTTGTGATTTTATACGCTAAAGAAATTTAAACGAATTAAATTCACTGACTAGGAGCGAACATGCCTATCTACGAGTTCTATTGCGAAGACTGTAATACGATTTTTAATTTTTTCTCAAAGAGTGTTAACACCACCAAAAAACCAAAGTGCCCTGCTTGCAAGACAAAAACGCTGTCCAGACAAATGTCGGCCTTCGCGTTTACCGGCAAAGCCAAAGAGGACAGTGATATAGACGACCTGCCCTTTGACGAAGGCAAAATGGAGAAGGCCATGAATATGCTGGCCGGAGAAGCCGAAAACCTTAATGAAGATGATCCCCGGCAGGCAGCCAACCTGATGCGCAAATTGACGGATATGACCGGAATGGAGCTGGGACCCGGTATGCAGGAAGCGCTCAAACGCATGGAGGCCGTATGACCGGAATGGAGCTGGGACCCGGTATGCAGGAAGCGCTCAAACGCATGGAGGCCGGCGAAGATCCCGATGCGATCGAAGCGGAGATGGGGGACCTTCTGGAGGGTGAAGAACCCTTTCTGATGCCTGACATAAAAGGAGGCCCAAAAGGAGCCAAAAGAGCAGCACCTAAAAGAGATGAAACACTCTACGACCTCTAACTGGAGAAATATAGCTTATAAGAATTCAAAAAGCATAATCCGGATGACCAACTATCTTTAAGCACCAAATCTCAATATCCAAATAACAAATAAATTCCAAATTCCAATATTCAATGACCAAAACGGGCTCTTCCCGAGAGGTCCACTAAAAGATGCAATACCACAGTTTGGGATTTCGAATTTTGGTTATTGTGATTTGCCCTTCGACTTGGCTCAGGGTGGTGAGTCCTTCGACTTTGCTCAGGACCGTGAGCCTGTCGAACCATTTGTTATTTGGGATTTGTTAT
>JAFDDW010000579.1 GCA_019310665.1 Deltaproteobacteria bacterium | reverse complement strand
AGGTCCTTGGCAGGTTGAATTAAATAAGAATGCTACCTAACCCGGATAAACCGGATAATGCCTAACCCGGACAAACCGGAACCAAAAAGGATTAATCACGAAAACACGAAAATTGGAAAGCACGAAATTTTTCTTTTCTTTCGTGTTTTCGTCGTTTCGTGCTTTCGTGATAAAAAAGTTTTTTAATAAAATGCAAAGAATTCACAACTCAGACTCTAATACCTTTGAAAATAAGAATGCTATCTACACCGGTCAAGCGTAAATCTAATTGAATCGTGACGGATGGTTTTTGCTTAAGACCCTGTCCATGTTTTTTTTCTCTTTGTAGGACGAAAACCCTGTTTACAATTGAGGTGAAAATCGTTAGTACTATAGGCATTGCCCGCAACCAGAATTGACTATTGAATAATGAAAATAAAATATTTGTGGAAATCGCTACGCTCGGTCATATTTTTTATAGGTCTTCTAAAAATTGATACGCCGCAGTCCGCCGGAGGCGGATTAAATATTCAATCTTCAATCGACAATATTCAATCAAGTTAAGGTGACCAAAAATGCATAAGGAACTCACCGACGAAGAGTTATATACGAACTCACCGACGAAGAGTTATATACATACTCCCGGCAAATTGTTTTAGCAGACATTGGATATGATGGACAATTGGCAGTCAGAAATGCCAAAGTTTGCCTCATCGGGGTGGGCGGTCTGGGATCCCCCATCGCCCTGAAACTGGTGGGAATGGGTATCGGAACCCTGCGCTTTGTTGATCGGGACGTCGTTTCCCGCACGGATTTACATCGCCAGCACCTCTATGATGTGGACGCCGTAGGGCAGCCGAAGGTAGGAGTGGCGCTTAAAAGATTAAGCCGACTCAATCCCGACGTGACATTGGAGCCCGTGCCGGAGGCACTTAATTCTCTAAATGCTGAAGAATTGATTGCCGGCATGGACATCGTCATCGACGGTCTGGACAGAATTGAAACCCGCTATATAGTGAATCGAACCTGCAACCGGTTGAAAATTCCTTACGTCTTTGGAGCGGCAACCGCATCCTATGGAAATGTTTCGACATTGATCCCCGGCCAGACCTTCTGCCTGGAATGCTTCATGCCCGATTTAAAAAATGAGGATATTCCGTCCTGCGGCGTAGTCGGTGTCCACCCATCGATTGTCGGCATAGTTGCTTCCATCCAGGTCTCCGAGGCTACCCGGGTATTGACAGGCCTGAAACCAAAGCTTTTTAACAAACTGCTCTATATTGATCTCAAGGAACTTGAATTTAATATCCTGGATATCCCGCGTCTTGAATCCTGCAAGGTATGCGGTACGAAGCCGGACGGTGCGCCGGCCAAGGTAACCGATAAGTGGTTTGAAGAATCCTGTGCCAGAGACGGACGCCGAACGTTCTCTATTTCTCCGAAAAAGCGACTTGAAGTCAACCTTGAAAAACTTGGCAAGGTGATCAAGAAAAAAGGACTGCCGGTAAAATCAACGGGAAGGTTCGGCATTACTTTCGAACATCCAAAGGGGATAACGGTCTGCATTCTAAAAAGCGGGATCATGGTTGCCCAGACACCGCCTCAGCTGGATGATGATTTTACAGCGCAAGTGCTTGAAATTTACAAATCGATCCTGATTGATGGGATGGGGTTGTCTGAAGATATTATGCCGGACATCGATTAATCTATTACTGTATGGACAATTTACGATCGTTCGTTCGACCCTGTCGTCAGACCCTGAGGTCCTCGAAGGGAGGCTCTCGACGGGTAAAATCCCAAAATACAAGCACCAAATTTCAAATGGTTCGACAAGCTCACCACCCTGAGCCAGGTCGAAGGGTAAATTTCAATATCCAATGACCAAAACCTTTGCAAAGCTTGCTCTACCGGAAATTATGCCATTCGGCACAAATATTTGCGTATCAGCTGTTTGGAATTTTGAATTTGGGTCATTGGAATTTGTTTGATATTTGAGTTTTGTGATTTGGGATTTAACAATTTTGGTGCTTGGTATTTTCGTAATTCAAAAGGTCCACAGTCTTTTAATATTACACATTCATATCCTAAAATTTTCATGAAACACGATAGGGGTGCTAATAATGGCTTTACACTTCACCACAGAAGAATTCACCGAACGACAGCACAGGACCATCGAGCAGCTTAAAAGCCGACAGTTGGACGGCCTTTTAATGTTTCGACAGGAAAGCATGTATTACCTGAGCGGCTACGACAGTTTCGGGTATGTTTTTTTTCAGTGTCTCTATCTCGATCTGGACGGAAACCTGATGCTGTTGACCCGGGCACCGGATTTACGTCAGGCGCGTCACACGTCCGTCATTGAAGATATCCGCATCTGGCAGGACAGTGCCGACGCCGATCCGGCGGTTCAGCTAAAACAGGTTCTGGATGAATTTGGCTGCCGGGGCCAACGGCTTGGTGTTGAATACGATGCCTATGGATTAACAGCCAAAAACGGTAAACTGCTGGAAGCCGCCCTTTCCGGCTTCTGTGACCTTGAAGATGCATCTGATCTGATCAGTCGCCTTCGCGTGGTGAAAAGCCAGGCTGAGCTGGAGTATGTGCGCCAAGCCGCTGAGCTGGCTGATCTGGCCCATGATGAAGCCTACCGCCTGGCGGGACCGGGCGCGAACGAAGGAGACATTCTGGCGGCCATGCAAGGCGTTATTTTTTCCGGCGACGGCGACTACCCGGGAAACGAGTTTATCATCGGCTCGGGCCAAGATGCCCTTTTGTGCCGCTACAAATCGGGTCGTCGCAAACTTGACAGCCAGGATCAACTGACCCTTGAATGGGCGGCGGCCTACCGGCATTATCATGCCGCCATGATGCGCACCATTCCTATCGGTAAAGCCACACCGCTCCATGAAAAAATGCACACGGTGACCATGGATGCCATGCAAGCCTGTATGGCGGCCCTTAAACCCGGCCGACCCATCGGCGAGGTGTTTGATGCCTATGCGCGAATTTGCGACAGCGCCGACATGAAGCAACACCGGCTCAATGCCACCGGCTACAGCCTGGGTACCACCTTTGCTCCCAACTGGATGGACTGGCCGATGTTTTACCACGGCAACCCGGTCCTCGCCGCCGAAAACATGGTGTTCTTTTTACATATGATTCTGATGGACAGCGACACCAACCAAGCCATGTGCTTCGGACACACCGTCGTGGTCACCGAAACCGGATGCGAATCCCTGTCGAAGCGCTCTTTGGATCTGGTGGTGAAATGACAGAGGACAGAGGGTGTCAATTTCGGATTTGGGATTGGGGATTTCGGATTTTAATAAGGAAACGTCTCATTTTAGACCCTGCGCCT
>JAFDDW010000578.1 GCA_019310665.1 Deltaproteobacteria bacterium | reverse complement strand
AGGAGGATTCAATCCGATAGATAATACCACCATATCGAATTCTTCCTCCTTGACGCCATCGTCGGGCGTCGCATACCTTACAATTACATTTTTGCTTTGCGGGCTCTCTCCCACTACCGCTGGGTAGGTTCTGAGAAACCGAACCCCGGGAAGTTGCTCGGTTCTCTGGTAAAATGGTTCGAAATCTTTGCCGTAGGAACGAATATCGTTATGGAAAATCGTACATTCTGCCTCGGCGTTATGGTCTTTTGTTAGAATCACCTGTTTCTGGGTATAGGTGCAGCATACGGCCGAACAATAGCTGTTACTGCCCGGGGTAACCCGCCTGGAACCGACGCATTGAATCCAGGCAATTTTATGGGGATGCTTCATATCGGAAGCACGCAGGATCTCGCCTTCGTGTGGCCCGGTGGCGCATAATAGCCGTTCGAAGTCAAGACTGGTCACCACGTTCTGCAACTTTCCGTAGCCATATTCATTCCTCACCTTAGGATCATAGGGCTCGAGGCCGGGCGACAGAATTATGGCGCCTACTTTAATATCAAACTTCTCCGGCGTTTGTCGAAAATCGATGGCGTCGGTCTTACATACGTTTTCGCAAATACGACATTTCTTCTCTTTAAGGTAAATACAGCTGTCATCGATATATGAGATAAGGGGAATTGCTTGAGAGAAGTATATATGGACGGCTTTATTCTGCGAAATTTCCTGATTATATTTATCCGGGTATTCGACCGGGCAGTATTCCATACAGGTTGCACAACCCGTGCACTTGTCCTCTATAACGTAACGGGGCTTCTTGGTCAGGCTTACATGAAAGTCTCCTGCTTCCCCTGCGACACTGTCAACTTCAGTGTAGGTTAAAATCTCTATGTTCGGATGCCGGCCGACCTCGACCAGTTTGGGTGATAGAATTCACATGGAGCAGTCATTGGTGGGAAAGGTCTTGTCAAGCTGGGCCATGTGGCCGCCAATGGCAGGGTCTTTTTCGACCAGATAAACCTTAAACCCCGCAGTGGCAAGATCCAAAGAAGCTTGAATACCGCTGATCCCGCCACCAACGACCATGACGTCACGACCATGACGTCGCCAAAATTTTTGTCTGCCAGACTTTGGCTAAGCTGTTGAATTCTTTCTTCCTGCAATAGTTCTTTTTCCACTTTTTATCACCTCTAAACCAGGCTAAATCACTTCTGCGATAATTTCCGTGATGTCTTTAATCTCAAAACTTTCGTTGTCCCCAAGGGTTAGCCGGCTTTCTTCAAAATGGGTAATGCAATAGGGACAGGCGGTCACCAGCACTTCGGCCCCAACGTCAACCGCCTGTTCCAGCCTGAGGTCGGAGAATCTTTCACCCTTCAGGGTCTCCATCCAGATCCTGCCGCCGCCTCCGCCGCAACAAAGGCTGTCTTCCAGCGAATCAGCCATCTCGGTCAGCTCCAAGCCGGGTATCTTCTTTAAGGCCTGCCGGGGCTCGTCATATATGTCGTTGTGCCGACCCAGGTAGCAGGGGTCATGATAGGTCACTTTCTTGCCGTACTCCTTGGTGAACTCAAGTCTTCCTTCTTTAATCAGCTCGCATAAATATTGGGCGATATGAACCACCTCAAAGTTCACCTTAAATTCAGGATACTCGTTTTTGAAGGTATGGTAGCAATGAGGCGAAGAAACCAGGATTTTGTGCACACCAGCATCGATAAACGTTTTGATATTTTCCCGGGCCAGGCGTTTGAATAATTCCTCGTCGCCCGTCTTGCGGATGCTTTCGCCACAGCAATTTTCCTTGGAACCCAGTATTCCGAAATCTACCCCGGCCCGGTTTAGGATATTGGCGGTGGCGCGAGCCACCTTTTTTAACCTCGGGTCATAGCAGAGATAGCAGCCGGGGAAATAAAAAATTTCCATCCCCTCGGTGAACGTTTTGACAGACAGGCCTTCGGCCCAGTCCGCGCGCTTATCGCGATCTTCACTCAAGGGATTGCCTTTACCCAGCAGGCTGGCGCCGACGCCGCGCACCGGACTGACAGGCGTCGGGAAAACCCCATATTCCGTGGCAATCCTGCGCAGGGATACCCCGGCTTCAATAATCGCCACTCCCCTGGGGCACTGCCGGGGGCAGTTTCCGCAGGTCGTACAGCGCCACATCTCTTCACTTTCTATATCCGTCAGACCGAACGTCGCCTGCCGGATGATCTTGCGTATACTGAATGATCTAACCCGGTTCCACGGACAAACCGCATCGCATAATCCGCATTGATAGCATAATTTGAAGGCTTCGCCACCACTCGCCTTGATGACATCTACGATCTCTTTATAGTCGGCTAGGTTCTCCACTGAATTTATTAATCCTCTTATAGACGCTTAGCGACATCTTATCGAAAATTTATTCTCGATGTTACCGCATGTTTTGATATTTCATTGGTGTCAGGTGTCAGTGTTCAGGTTTCAGGATTTAGCACCTCAACTTCCTGACACCTCGTATGAAACTTAACGAATTTGAAAAGCGAACCGCAGAACCGCTTTTTCAGAATTGGTTCGGTTTGGACCTCAACCTTGAACCCTGAACCTCTGAACATTGAACCTTTGAACGATTAAAATTGTTTTATTCCTTCTTTGACATTCGGGCAAGAGCATCCATTATTTTCTCTAAGCCGTGTTTGTCTGCCAGTGATTCCAAGCCGACCTCCAACTCCTCCTGCTCTTCCTCTTCATCGACTTCCTCCTCCCTTTCTTCCAAAACCAGGGCGTCAGATAGGCACCACTTGACACACAAGGGCTCATCTTCGCCTTCACACATATCGCATTTCAGAGGCAGACCGGAGTCGGGTTCCTTGAATTCGTTTCTGGACGGGCAGGAAGCCCGGCAGAAGGCACACTCGTCGTATTCCTTGCCGTCAATCGTGTATTTGTCTCGGCCGGCACATTCGGCCGGCGCATAATCACCGGCGTATACCGGAACATATATATCTTTAAGGGGTTCACTAATCACGCGAATACGAGCCCGCGCCGGATTATTGCTGCTATATTTCGGCGCTGCGTGAAAGGCCGAGCAGACTAACTCACATGCCCGGCAACCATTGCATTTATCAACGTCAATTTTAATTGTTTTTATTATTTTCTTTTTTTTCTCACCCGTCACGGTCGTACTCCCTTCGCTTTATTCCGGCACTTTTCCCGCTGAGTTCTCTTTGGGAGAAGCATCCTCACCATCCGCCAAAATTCCTCTCCGGATGAAGTCTTCGCTCACGTAATTCAACCCCAATTCATCTAAGGACTCTTTAGTCGGAATGCCGTCGCTATTCCACCCTTTGAATTTGTAATACGTATCCAAGAGCTCCTCTTCAAGTTCGGGGAATCTTTTTTTCCAATGGTTCTCCGGCGGCTTGTCATCTTTTCGGCGCATGCCTCTGCTTATATTAATGGCTCTTACTAAAGTTCGGTATCTTTTGGCGGCTTGGGACAGTTTTTCTTCATCCATATCGATCCCGGCACCTGATGAAATAAATTTGGGGTAATTGTGTATATGATATGGCGGCTTCAGGGGAAATGATGACAAACCGGCACACATCCCGAGGGCGTCATCGATATAGTGCATTTTCTCCTGCCAGTCCACAATATCACAAGACATCTGAGCCGTCGGGTAATATGGATTTGAGTTTTCTCCGCGCAGTTCCCAGTCCAGAAAATATTGCTTGAACTTTTCATCAGGAACCTGGAACCAGTCCTTTACAAACGCTTCTCTATGCTCTCTCTTGGGGTAGGGCGCCTGGGGGAACTGTCCTTCAATCTGGGTAATGTTTATCTTCTCGCCGGTCGCATACAT
>JAFDDW010000577.1 GCA_019310665.1 Deltaproteobacteria bacterium | reverse complement strand
AAGCCCAGGACATCACCCTACGCATTTCAGGGTCTGGGTCTTCGCGGATTAAAATTACTGGCCCGGGCAGGAAAGGAAACCGGCCTTCCGATTGTCACCGAAGTGATTGATCCCCGGGATGTTTCCTGGGTTGCTGAATTTGCAGATATTCTGCAGATAGGAACCCGCAACATGCAAAACTTCTCTTTACTCAAGGAGGTGGGACAATCGTCTCGACCGGTACTTCTCAAGCGGGGCATGCACTCTACTCTTGAAGAATGGTTGAATTGCGCCGAATATATTCTCAGTGAAGGCAATCCAAACGTTATACTTTGTGAGCGTGGAATTAGAACTTTTGAAAAATACACCCGTAATACGCTGGATTTAAGCGCGGTGCCTGCTATCAAAGAACTGACCCATCTGCCGATTATCGTTGATCCAACCCACAGCACCGGACGAGTCAATCTGATCGGCCCCATGAGCATGGCAGCGGTGGCAGCCGGCGCCGACGGAATCATCGTAGAGGTTCACCACAACCCTGAAGAAGCTCTGTGCGATGCGGACCAGGCCCTTACACCGGCAATTTTTGCGGATATCATGGGTCGACTAAGACCGCTGAGAACTTTTATGGACAATCTGACTATGTAGAGGAAAAAAATGAAGCTTAACGAAATTAGTCTTAAAATTAACAAAATTGACCGCGAATTACTGGTCCTTCTTCAAGAGCGTATGGGGCTGGCGTTGCGATCAAAAAAATTTCAGGAAACCGGCGATGAGGCCCAGGGCGAAGCCAAGGTCCTGGAACGCGTAAACCGAATGAACCTGGACCTGATTAAAAGTTCCTTTTCCCGGCAATTGCTGGAAACAATCATCGAAGAAAGCAAACGACTTCAAGATGAAGACCGTCGTCTGGTCGCTTTCCAGGGCGAGCACGGGGCGTATGGTGAAGTGGCATCTCGAAAACTGGTGCCTGCCGGTGCTTACATACCCTGCCTTGAATTCATTGATGTATTTCGCGGGGTTGAGGAAGGCCATTTCGACCTCGGGGTGGTGCCGGTGGAAAATTCGCTGGAAGGAGCCGTCACCCAGGTAAATGACCTTCTTACGACCACGGAGCTCAACGTCATCGGTGAAGTCAAGGTAGTCGTAAATCATTGTCTGCTGGCCACCGAAGCAACCGATTACCGCGAAATCCGGGTAGTTTATTCCCATCCACAAGCCCTGGCCCAGTGCCGTGATTTTATGATGCGCAATAAACTCGAACCGCGTCCCTATTACGATACCGCCGGAGCAGCCAAAATGCTGGCCAGGGAAAACCCCAAAGCCTCCGCGGCTATTGCCAGCGCATTATGCGCTGAACTGTATGACCTGGAAATCATAAAAGAGGGGATCGAAGACGGGCCTTCCAATTCGACCCGGTTTTTACTTCTGTCCAGAGAAGCCAGTACTGAAAAGAGAGATAAAACATCAATAATTTTTGCCGTTGCCCACGAAGCCGGTCAGCTTTATGGCGTGCTCCAACTATTTGCCGAGGCCAAGATAAATCTGACCCGTATTTCCTCGATGCCCCTGCGGTCGGATCCAGGCAACTATAGTTTTTTCCTTGATTTCGAAGGTTCTGAAGAAAATTCCAAGGTTGCAGAGGTACTCGAACGCATGAGTAAGATGACGATATCGCTGAAAAACCTGGGCAGCTATCCCGCTGATAAGGGGAATTCCGGATGATGGGGTAAGATTTTCAGTCATTAAAAGACAGATACTTCGTCCATCGTACTCGTTCTCAACCTATTTCAATTTATGTTTCCATATCACCATTTTTCGATTACGAGAACGAGGACAACGACGAGTACGAAAAATAATCTTTAATCCTCAACATTCATCGCTAGCTATAACCAGCATACCTATGGCGTTAGGGTGAACTTTTCGCGAAACTGGCCTTTAGGGCCGTCACCAATTCTCTGGGATCTTTCGGGGGTATCGGAAAGCCTGGTTTGGCATCCATCACAATAGCCTCCGATGGGCATCCGGTAGCGCAAACTGCGCAGCCAAAACAGCGGTCCAGATCCACCACCGGTATTTCATCTTCCCCCATGGCAAGGGCTTCGGGCGGACAGCGTTCAATACAGGTCTCACATGCGGTGCAAAGATCCGGATCAAATCGTGGCTGGAATCCCGAGTTGAAAAACAAAGCCGGTTTGGATTGCTTTAAAACACCTTTGATGACTTCACAGTGCCAGCGGTCGCAATTGCAGATGAAACCAACATTTCCCGTCGTGTTTCGGCTCATATGGACCAGGCCGGCTTCTTCCGCCATATCTAAAACTTTTTTGGCTTCCGCAGTTGTCATTTTGCGGGCACCCAGTCTATCGACGGCATATTCAGCCATGTTTCCAAACCACATGCACACCTCCATGGGCATGTCGTGGGTGTCTTCATCCACCAGCTTGGCGGCATGGCGACAGTAGCAAGTGCCGACTCCAATCATGTCGTTTTTATCGATGTAGCTCGACACCTGGTCGTAGGTGTGGACGGTGTTGCCAGCTTCAATGGTCCTGTCAACGGTGATAACCCGCGTGATCGGGAAGGTCATTTTGGCGTCTCCCTTCACAGCGTTAAAAGCTTTTTTGTAAGCCTGGGTCAGCCTGGCGATCTTTTTATCTCTGTCTGTGGTTTTCCCGGACATGAACTGATATTCAAAAATTCCCGGCATGAAAGGTTCACCCTGATAGAGTCTGACATCCTCTTTCAGAAATGTTCTACAGAGACCCTTA